>CAZIGP010000711.1:0-3029 GCA_964538425.1 uncultured Pirellulales bacterium
TTGTGTCGTTTCTCTGTCGAACCTTACATCATGTCTTCTGGAGGAGGATAACTCCATGACGGTTCTCAATGTCCCGAAACACCCCGTTGAGTATCTGGAGTCGGTCAAAGACCAACTTCGTAATCTGAACGGGCTCAAGGTGACGTTCATCAACATGCCGCTGCGGCAAACGGCGATGCCAAACACGCCGCCTGAAGGTCCACTCATTCTTGGCGCGATTCTGCGTCAGCATGGGGCGGTCGTGTCGCTGCTCGATTTGAATGCCTACCGCATCAAAGATGATCAGGCGACCCGCCAAGGGTTGCCGAATGGCCGCCACCTGACGGTTGAGGAGGCCGAGCAGTTGCTCCTGCGCCATCTCAGTCGTTCCGGCGACCAAGACATCATCGCGTTCTCAGGGATGATCACCACACTCCGCTGGCAGGAGGCGATGGCCAAAATCGTGCGCAAGCACCAGCCTGCGACCTTTCTGGTCAGCGGCAACGGGCTTGCCACCGAATTGCGCCAGGGGCTTTTCCAGTGGATTCCTGATCTCGACGGCATTGCCCATTCCGAAGGGGATGATGTGATGCTGGCGATTGCGCTGGACGCTGCCGCGATTAAACAGATGGGATCGACCCAGGCATACCTGAGCAATAAGCTCAGTCCGTATCTGCTCGGCGAAGTCCAAGATCGGCTACGCTTTCTCTATGCGGGAAATCGCCCGAACGATCTGGATGCCTTGCCCTACGGTGCGCTGGACCTGCTCGAGCAGGACCCGGATGGACGTAACCTCCTTGAGGAGGTGTACATTCCAACGCCGGTTTGGGGAGCGGCCGCCAACAACAGTTCGGCGGCACCATTCACCATGCAGCGGAGCTTGACGACCGTGAGCAGCCGTGGCTGTCCGTACGGTTGCTCGTTCTGCTTCCGCGGCGCGCAGGGCGAACGGCTCTGGGGAGTCCGGTCCGGCAAGCATCTGGCTGGCCAAGTGCAGCAGATGATCGAGCGCTACGGCATTGATTTCGTTGGACATTCCGACGACAACTTTGCCGTGACGCCAAAACGCATCACCGACATCCGGGACGCCTATGCCGAAATGGGCGTGAAGATCCGGTGGGGGACGCACACTCGCATGGACGAAGCAGATGAGCGGATCATCCCCATGGCAGAAGCGGGGTGCATCTACATCGGCTTTGGCGCTGAGTCAGCCTCTGATCCGGTGCTTCGTCGCATGAACAAGGGTGGATTCATCCTGAAGCGCGGCCTTGAACCGATCACGGTTGACGGACGCCCGTACCACGTACCGGCGACCATGACCATGGCGGTTCGGAACTGCCGCGATCACGGCATCCATGCCAACTGCACCTGGATCATGGCCTACCCGGGAGAAACCCTGGAAGACCTGAAAACCAGCGTGGCCTTCATGCAATGGCAGCTCACCGAGATGACGCGAGGCCTCACGCCTGGTTCAACGGAATACCGGATAGCGGCTGACGCAGTCAATCGCCGCATGTTCGTGGCCACGGCCTATCCCGGAACAGGCATGTTCAAGGATCCGCAAGCTCGGGGCGATTTGACCCGGGTGTTCGGCATCCAGTTCGATGAACAAGGCGAGCCGGTCTGCAATGACGCGCTCCACCAGTACGTCCTCGAATTGGATGATGCCACTAAGCTCCTTCATGGTCCCGACGGCCGGCCGCTGAATTTCAGCGCTATGCCGGACGACGTGTTCCAAGCCGCCCGCAATCTCGTTGACGCCGGCCGCACCGAAGCCATCCTCGATCTTTAACTATCAGCCCTGGGGCTGATTTTTTTATCCTTGACAATGAGCACGTTTCTTGTTAGCATGAAGAGCTGCGAATTTTGAACAACATCGTTGCAGCTTTCTCTGCCCGCACCGTGTACCCAACGTAGTACACTGTGTGGAAAGAGAAATATCTCTTGACCGCTCTTTGAAAGGAAGTTCCATGTCTCGACGGATTATTCTGTGCTCCGGCGTGACTGCATCTGGAAAGAGTTTCTGGGGCAAGTACATCCATCAGCTTTTGGATTTGCCTCCCCAGGCGTTGATTGACGGCGATCAGGTCCGGGTTGACCATTTCGGACGTGACCATGTCCTGACGGACGCCGAGCATCTGCAGAAGAACGCCCTCATCCGCGAAACGATTCGTCTCCGGCTGACACATGGGCAACTCACGACCGTGGTGGCCACCCTGCCAATGCTGACGGTGGAAAACCACCAACGACCCTTCGTCGAGCTGGCAGGAGAGCTCGGCGCTGAGATCAAAGCGATTTGGTTTCAATGTGAACGTTCGGTCGCGATCCGTCGGTCGATTGCCCGGCAGGCTGATCCGGATACCATCTGCGATGTGAAAGATCAGGCGGGATATGAGAAGTGCGCCAGGCTGTTTGAGCCGCCGCAGCTCTACCCGTATATCACCATCGACACCTCCGATGAATCCGCTCAGGCCGACGCCATTATCCAGCGCACGCTGCAAAACTTCCTCATGACTCCCTAGACCGGGCTTTCCGCAAGCTCGGTTTTTTCTTGCTCGGCTGGAACGGGTTAACACCTCGGCTTATCAAAATCATTTCAATGACTTCCCGAACAGCGCCATCGCCGCCCGGACGCCGGGTGATGTAGGCAGCAGCTTGCTTGGCCAGCGGGTGGGCATTGGGCACGGTAATGCCAATCCCACACGCCCGCAAGCATTCAATATCATTGACGTCGTTACCAATGTAGCAGATGGCGGTGAGCGGGATATGCAGTCGCTTTGCTTGGGCTGTCAACACAAGTAGTTTGTCTTCAATTGCTTCAGACTGCCAAATCGGCAAAAGTAGTTTTTTCGCCCTTGCCCGGACCACCGGGTTTTTTTCTTTTGAGAGAATTGCCATTTTGACGTTTGAATACTCCCGGAGCATTTGAACGCCCAGGCCGTCAAACCGGTCGGCCCGGATCGTCTCTTTACCGGTTTGGTTAACGTAGACTTTGTCATCAGTCATGACCCCGTCAAAATCACTCACCAATATTTTGATATTGGCGAGTC
>CAZIGP010000712.1:0-3025 GCA_964538425.1 uncultured Pirellulales bacterium
CGTGTCGTGTCATCGCAGATGCGAAGCTCTTCTTCGTCGATCAGCGTGTCATAAATGCGGTCGATTTGCAGTTCCCGAAGTTGATCGTCGTCGAGCCCTGCCTTGAGCCGTTCTTCGGCGAGGTAATGCCGGTAGCCTAGTGCTTCGAAAAAGTCTTGATCGACGATATTTGCCCCGGTACTGACGATGCAGTCGATCATTCGGCTGCGGATCATCTCGACAAAAATGCCCTTTAAGCCGGCGCTCACGAGCGAGCCTGCCAGGCACAAAATGATGCCGCATTCCTTGTCGCGAATCATGCGATCGTAGATGTCGGCGGCGCGGGCCAAGTCTCGAGCAGAGTATGCCATGGATCGCATCGAATCGACCAAGCCGACGACGTTGTGCTGGGTAATGTCGACGTGTTCGATCGTGCTAGAAAGCAGTTGTTCCTTAGTAGGCATGGCGAAAATCCTCCGAACTTGGCTCGCGGTGAGTTTCTTGAATATCGCCTGACCATCGTGATCGGGAAAATCGATTCAGAAAATTCCGCGGAGAGAATTGTATCAAAGTCGGCGTGGGAGTTAAGAGGTTTCTTTGCCGAGTTGGCGTAATAGTTCCAAGGTGTAGATGCCGGTGTCATGCCCATCGCTGAATTCGATCGAATAGGCATAGTTGCCGACTGGTTCCATGTTAGTAATTTGTAAAGGCCGAGTTTCGGCAGCCGACAGCACCGGCAGCAAGTTCGACGGGGGCGGTGGCGCCGAACGTTTTTCTCGGCAAGAAGCGCACGGGCAGGCGTCACGAAGTTCGTGGATTGTGTATTCGCGCCGCTGGCCATCGTTCCAGTCGATGGCGAGCGAACGGTCGGATGAGCGGGCAAGTTTTGTAGGTTGTGGCTGCATCGAGTCTTGAAGTTACAGTGCCGTGAAATCACGGTGCCATAAAGTTATAGTGCCATAAAGTTTCAGTGTAGGAGGAACTCTCACGAATTCCACTGCCGCTCGGCTTACTGCCCCTCAACTTGTTGCCGCCCAGCTTGCAGTTGCTCAGCCTGCTGTCGTTCGGCTTTCTGTCGCCGATCTACAAAACGTTTCCCTTTGCCTTCAAATCTGGGCAAAGTTCCGAGCGGTACCGAGGAGATTTCGACATTTAATCCTAGCCGCATTTTGAATTCTAGAGCGATGCGGTCTGGTTGCTCCAAGCGGTCTTCGATTTCGATCTGCAAACGATCCATTTCCGATATTTTGTACACGGTGGCGCGATATTCGACGACCTCGGGGAAGCTACGCAAGATGTGATCGATACTGCTGGGATATACGTTTACGCCGCGCACAACCAGCATGTCGTCGTTGCGCCCCAGCACGCCGCCGGCGAGCATCACGAACCGATTTTCGCCGGGATGCCGCCAGGTGGGACGCACGACGTCTCCTGTGCGATAGCGAATGACAGGGCAACCAGCACGGCCGAGTGTGGTGATGACGAGTTCGGCTTCTTCGCCATCGCTTGCCGGGCTGCCGCTAGTCAGCGACAAGAATTCGGCAATAAATTCTGATTCAATAACATGCAGACCAATGCCAGCCATATCGCCACAGCCCCAAGGGCCAACTTCGGTGGCGCCGCTGTGGTCGTGCACTGCGGCATTCCACAATTGCTCAAGGCGTGCTCGCACGGCCGGGACCGATGCGCCAGGTTCGCCTGCCAATAGCAGCAAACGTACGCCAAGGTTTCCCACATCGATTTCATGCTGGGCGCCAACTTCCGCCAAATGCAACGCATAACTTGGAGTGCAGCAGACAATCGTCGGAGAGTTGCTACGAGCCATTTCGAGACGCTGCAGCGTTCTCATGCCACCGGTGGGAATCACCAGCACGCCACGCTTGGAAAGTGCTTCGTAGCCACCCCAAAAGCCAATGTGTGGACCAAACGAAAAAGCCATCAGCGCTCGATCTTCAGCCATCACTCCGGCTGTGTCGAGCACATACTCCCAACACTCGACAATCCATTGCCAATCCTCCGGCGTATCGAGCACGACCATCGAGCGCCCCGTGGTGCCGGAGGTTTGATGAAATCTGGAATATTTTTCCTGCGGCCAAGTGAGATTGTTGACGACGTCGCCGTTGCTGGGTAATCCGATAAGTTCTTCTTTGTAGGTAAATGGAAAATCGGCAAACTCCGCCAAAGATTGGAGAGGACGCCTGATCCGCGCGAGCTTTTTGGCATACAACTCGTTGGCAGGCAAGATGGTATCGAACAGAGCATTGAGCCGCGCAAGTTGGTAGCTTTCCAACTCTTTTCGTGGCAACGATTGCAAACGACAACGCTCAGTGACAGAGGTGTGAGGCATTAGTGAATTCTACGCATTGTCGCCTCGGCTGTCAGTTGGTTTTTGGACAGGAAGTGGGAGAATGGGGAATGCAAGTGGAATCTTGGAATAAAAACGAGTGCGGAATGCGGAGTGGGGAGTGGAGAATGAAGGATTCAGGGTTCAGAAGTAATTTGGCAGCGATTGGCTATGCAGCACGTCGTCGAATGTGTCGCCGTTAGCCTGCCATTCACTTTCTCTTCAACCTCAATGTAAGAGTAGCCACCAAGGCAATCAGCACAAAAACAATCACGCACAAGCCGATCAAGCCTTGGGTGGCGGTAAAGGGAACTTTATAAACGCCGAATGGACCAAGGTAGGCGAAAGTATAAAACTCTATTCCGTGCACTGATATGTCAGCAGGAGTCGTGATAAATCCGAAAGGCTGGCCTGCGATTACAACAGAACAATCGGTGACCAGCTCGGGCCCCTGTGCCCCAGCCTCTCTCACGAAACCCATCACCACAACCAACGCCAGTAGTATCGAAGCGGTTCGCATGAGGTTTGCCCTAACTGGCAGTTGGATCATCTACTTCGTAACAGGGCCTTCAATTCTACGAAGGCCTCGATAATTCCTGCGATACTTGGTACTACCAAAAACAAGAGTATCACGCACATCGCGTAAAGGTTGCTGCTCGCAGGCGTTGCAAACAACAGCCAAATGCAAAGCGCGGACATACC
>CAZIGP010000713.1:0-3022 GCA_964538425.1 uncultured Pirellulales bacterium
TTACTTCCTCTAAATAACTCCAATCAATGAGTCGAACAATTGCTTCCGGCGGCAAACTTAGAAGCAATTTCCAGAGCGGTAATCCACGGCTTTTTGCCCATAGATCGAAACAGGCATTCGTTATGGAAGCAAGTGCCGCATGAAATACACCTTTATGAGGTCCTAGCCAACGAAATTGATGATGCTCGGCCAAACTGCGTTGGAAATTTCCAAAGTTGGCCATCAATGTTTCAATTTCGCATCCTAGAAGCGGTGGAATTAGTAATTGTATCGCTTGACAAATTAAATCTGTTCCACCTCCCAGTGTATAGGTAAGACCAACACCATTCTGGCCGTGATCACCATATAATGTCGTTACCGCGTATCCATATTGAGGATTCGTATGAACGGCATCAGATCCGGCTCCGTCTGGCAGATCAAATCGCAGATCTGCACAACCATATTTTTCAATAAAAGTCATTAGAATAATCTATAAGCGTAAATGCTCTTCAATTGGGTCTGCGCAGCGAAACTCCGAGCACTCCCACAATCACTTCATTGGCAATACCTCGAACTCTCAAGGATCGCAATTTCTTCTCAGGATCAAGCTGAATCCGCTGAACCATGGCATGATTGTAGTCACTAAATTGAATATTCTCGTTTTCGCGTTGCGTCGCAGCTACGAGCCAATCATCAAAATTCGTTGGACTAGTAAGGGCTACTGCCTGCTCCGATCCATCCTGGTAATCGACGGTCAAACGACCATTTTCGACACGAGATTGCATGGGGTTAGTCACGCCGATTAGCAATACTGCAAGCTCGGTGCCTTTCCCAGTCAATGGAATGCTAATTTGATTTGGAAAGTTGTCCCAAATCGAAACACAAGCGGCATTGTCACCTTTTGCTGGCGTCAAAAAAGGAACGCCGCTTGGTGTAGTAAACACTCCTCCACAAGTTCGAAAGGGGCTGTCATCAATTTTGACAGTACGTGGGCCTGCGAGGTTATTATCGTCCCATCCATAGCGTCCATTGCGATTAGACATCAGTGCCATTCCTGAAGGGCGAGGACTGGCATAGTCAAGTTGATGTATTCTTGTCAACTCGATATTAAAATGTGGTGAAAGATCGATGGGTTCGAAATTTCCCGAAAGATCCTTAGATATCACCAAAGCGGGAGTATGAACGACAAAGTCTGCAGGAAGCCAACCTTCCCATGAACCTGAGCGCACACGGACAAATATTGTGTGAGGTCCGGCAACGCCAATACACTTTCCTGTTACTTGCTGGCCTGCAATCTTTAAATTGTCAATTGATTCTGAAGGATCTTTAACTTCTTCAATTGTGCCTCCGTGGATATTAATGTTGATTTCATCATTTTGCTGGATCGAGGTGGGGGCTTTCAGTGTCGGCAATGTTTCCGATCCATAAACAATTTGCAATTGAATTGGGCTATTGTTACTAGATTCAATAACGATGTCACTCCGTCCAATACCCGGAATGACACGAAATGGGACCGTTTTTTTGTCAATAGTTACTGCGGCCACACTTGTGCCGCGCATTGGTATTTTAAACCGTCGATTTCCTAATTGAGTGCAAGCGAATATGATTTTCTCTACCTCCTTGCTGCGGCTGTAGTTCAAGGATAGTTCTTTTGTTTTTAGGTTTGCCCGATCCCAATCGAGAGGAAATCCGGGCGCTATCTCGATGTAGTTTTCTAGAAGTTTCATTCGAATCCCAAACAAACCTTCGACCAGCATGCGTATATACATGCTGACCATATCTGCCTCATCAGGACCTCCCTCACTCATTCCTGTGCCGTTTAGAAAATGTGCTACAGCACCTGGCGTGTCTCCCATAAAATGAGAATCAACAATACCACGAAGTAATTTATTGCCTTCATGCGCCTGTCCATTCTTAAAATACGCCCAAGCCAGATGAGTATTTTCACCTGGAAAGATATCGCAGGCAGAAAAATTTCTGGGATACCAATTGGATGACCAAACAAGTCGCCCGTTCCGAGGATTAGTTTGTTCATTGCGCAGCTCCGTTTGTGTGAATCGGAGCATTTGATAGGCTTGAAAAGGATCAGCTAAATCGCATTCGATCGAATGATAGATCGTGGCTAGTTCAGGTGACGGATGGATGAGTTTGTTGCCAAGAACATCTTTATATTCTGCAAACACGCCCTGCTTTGATAACCACAAATGTTCTTGAGCTGCTTGCTTAATTTTTTTTGCGCAATCGGCAAAAGGCTTAGAATCACGGCCAAGCTTATCGGCAATGACGGCCATCAAACGGTTAGCACGATAGTTGTAAGCGGTAGCTTGTGTACATTCTCCTCCATTGTAAGGATGGCCATCTGAAATCCACGTATTTAGAAAGTTTTGATACAACCCATTACCATCGGGGTCAAAATTGCGAGTTTCGAATTTTAGTACTTTTGTGATTCGGTCAAAAACTGATTGAGCAACTTTAAGATCGTTAGTCCATTCCAAATTATGTAATAACATGTCTACAGCTACTTCTTGCATGTTGTAGCCAAAACTTGTTCCCTCTAAATAGGAAGAAATGTAGCCATCATCAAACTCTTTATTTATGCTAAATCGTGACATGTCCGCATGAGTCAAGAAATGACTCACCACTCGATCATGCCATCCCAATACAGTCGGCCCGTAACAGATTCGCCAACCTAAAAACGGGCTATGCCAATTCGTAGCGCCATGACAAAAGACATCTTTGTTCCAGCAAGCATCCATAGCAACTGCATTGGCCGGGGCTGTCAAGTTCAACATCTGATCGGGCGTCTCAACAATGAAAGCCTGTTGCTTGGAAATGATCTCACGTTTAATGTCCTCGATTAAACTCTTACTCGCTAAAGCCTTTAATAAAGTAGATTCGTCTTGGTTGCGCATTACGACAATAAAACCTTCAAGCGTTTCACCGGCTGAGATAGGCCGAGCGATACGTACCATCGGCGTTTCACTTTTCGCCGTGTCTCGAGATAAGAAATCTCCAGGGCTTTTGGCCGCTGCACTTGCATCTC
>CAZIGP010000714.1:0-3019 GCA_964538425.1 uncultured Pirellulales bacterium
AGGCGAGTTGAATCAAGAATTTGCATTGATAAGTCCTTTACTTGAAGAAAGCGTTATTAATCGAGTTATAACACAATTTAAAATTTATAAATCTTTTGTCGTCTGGAAACAATTATTCGATGGAGTGTTTCAAATTCTACAAAGCCCTGTAGAAGGCGAGGGTCAATCGCGCAAGTGTGCGATGAGGTCACGATGGTCGGTACGCAGAAAGTTTTGAGCACCAAACAAGCAAAAAGTTGATGATAAGTAAATTTCCGAGGCTGTGCCAATGACGATTAAGGTGGCAAAAGGAGCGGCGCTCCATTTTCAAGGTCAACAACACAGCACGCACGGATTTGCTCGTTGTTGCCACAGTTCCAACACGAGTCTATTCTCCTTTGGTTGTTTAACCAGGATGCGGAACCCCCACAGAATGAACCTTATATGAAATAAATAAGTACCTATTAGTTCATAAATAAAAGCTCCAAGAAGTCACGAAAATAAGCAAATTTATGCTAAAAACGGACGTGCCGCCAATCTACGGGGTATTTATTGATATAGCTACTTGACATTAAATGAACAGTTAAGTACCCTATATTTGTTCAATAAAGAGGAACCTATGAGTTCTGAAAAAATTGCCGCTAAATCAAGAGCGAAATCCCGCAAGCGCGATCGACTGTGCTTGCAATTAGCTACCGAGCTAAAATCTGGCCGATTGTCAGCAGGACAAGCGTTGCCAACGGAAGTGAACATTTCTCGACAGTTACAAGTTTCGCGCAATACAGTTCGACATGCTCTCGGAGAATTAGAACAGCAAGGTTTAGTGCGACGCGTGCGGGGTAAAGGAACTTTTGTCACGGAGAAAGCTATTGCTCAGCCAGTATTACGAACTGCGGCCTTCGGGCTTGTTGTCACTGATGTGAAGACAGGTTACTACCGGCATTTATTAGCCGATTTTGAGAAATTTTCTACTGTGGCGGGCTGCCCTGTGGTAATCTGCAATAGCAACAACGACATTGATCGGCAAGCCAGTCACATTTTGGCCTTGTTGGATCAGCAAGTCGCAGGTGTTGTATTAAACTCATCTTCTAAGTCGGTGACGCCTCCGCACCACGTCCGCCTGCTGCAGAATGCAGGGATTCCAGTGGTTCTGCTCCACCGACCAGTTCCTAACGTATCGGCACCTGTCTTAGAAATTCCTGGTTTGGAAGCTGGCCTTCAAGCGGGGAGATTGCTGGCGGATGCCGGTCATCGTCGAGTAGCGTTTTTAGATTCGCACCGCACGGCTTTGGGTGAAAAGTGTTTGTTGGGGCTTCGCCAAGCAATGGCGGAAGTAGGGGCCGAAGTTCCGGAAGAATTCGTCGACTTTGGCACGATGGTGGAGTTTGACCAAGCAGACATTCAGCGTTTTGAACTGCACATGGAAACCGTGCTTCAGCGCATGACGTCGAGCACGTCGCCTCCAACGGCACTCTTTTTGGGGTGGGCCGAAACTGCGGAACGCATGTATTTGATTGCGTTGCGAATGGGACTGCGAATTCCTAAGGATTTGTCGATCGTTTGCTTTGGCGGAGCGCATCAATCGGGCGCGATCCTAAGCCGGCTAACCACCATCACACTTGACGAAACTTCGGCAGCACGGAATGCCGTTCAGTTACTCACGGAGATGCGAGAGGGTAAGCGTCCATTGACAAGCAGCGAAACAATTTCCCTGTCACTGGGACTAGGGACTGGAGAAACTCTTGGGCCTGCGGCTTAGGGCAATCTATTAAGGCACTTCAATTAACTATCTCGGGAGGTATCAGATTTGAATCGTGTGTTGGTAAATAAGAAGTAAGTGCGGGATATTGGAACTACGGAGATTGTTTGAGGCGCGTTTTTGGTTTTACTTTTCACTTTCTTGGAGGATCACCATGTATCGTACACCGTCGTTAGCCAACTATGTTCTCGGAGCAGCTGTTGTGCTATCGTTTCTGGCGCATTCTCAGCCAGCTAATGCAGCCATTCTGTTCTCTGATAATTTTGAGTCTGACACTTCACGAACTGGCAATGCCTCAGATGCGGACCCAGTCATTGGAGCTGGAGATGTTGGTGGTTCATGGTTTCTTGCTAACGAAACATTTCCATTGAGCGTCCAAGTAAATAACGACCTCACGCCCGGCGATTATGTGGGTACGGGAACGAATAGCAATTTGCGATTCTATCACGCAGGTAACCTATCCGGATCGCAACGTGGAGTAGCATATGGAACAGGCTGGGATGCGAGCGCCACCCTCAATCAAGTGGTCCAATTCGATTTTCTTTTTTACCGTTCTTCGAATGTCGATTACCCATCTGTCGACTTTCGTGTCTTACTTGGAAATGTATCCCCAAGTACCGATCAAGGTGCCGGTGCAAATGCTTTTGCGAGCGGTGCAGTAGTCAATGGCATTACGTTAAACAGCTCCAACACCGCTGTTGACACTTGGGTGCCGATCCAGATTCGCGTTAATTTGGATTCAACTTCGACTCAGTTAGGCATTGCTCCTGCAAGTTATACCTGGAGTATCAATGGCGTTTCGCAAGGAGAGGTCGGAATAAACAATCCTGGAACTCAGATTGCTTCGTTTGCATTCTTTCAAGCCAACGCCCCCGAAGGTATGAATTGGGTTGATGATGCCGTGTTTCAAACTGTTCCCGAACCGTGTGCAGGTATTATTGCTGGTTTAGGACTGATCGGCATGACGTTTATCGCTGTACGTCGAGGTAGAAAGTAGTCGGTTGTAAGAGAAGTGCACTTGAAAGAAAGGCTTTTGAGTAGCACAAGCAGTGTTTGAATCACTTTTTGTAGCGGCGGGAGCTTCCCATTCCCGCCGCTGCATAAGCATAATCGCGATTATAATTGATTTTTGTGCCGAGATTACGGATCTGACAAATGCACTCGAACAGCCGGCAATATTTGATCTTGTGGTTTAGCTTGGCAGTTGTACTCACCAACGGGTGTGATTCAGGGCCTAAACTCGTTGGCCTTTCAGGCCAAGTAACTTTTGAAGGCCAGCCA
>CAZIGP010000715.1:0-1553 GCA_964538425.1 uncultured Pirellulales bacterium
TTTGTTACCCAAAGAATTTGGTTGGTGGTCGGATTTTATCGGCAAGTATCCGAAGCTGGTAACCGCAACATCAATACTTGCGATGCTGGTGTTTGCCCTGTTCGCCGTGCCCTGGTCGCCAACCAGCCCAATCGGCCTGAAAGTGGACGTCGATCCGTTTTCGTTCTTCGGTCCGGAAATGCCCTTGAGTAAAGCACGCACCCATTTATCGAACGAACGATTTGGGTTGTATCAATTGGAAGTGATTTTAATTCCGCATAATAAAGGGCAATTGCCTCAAGGGAGCCAACCAGGTGATGCCGTCTATCAAGCCAACGAACGTGCAGCCAGGAAATTCTCTGATAAAATTGCCTCACGGCAAGATTTAGGCGTGGTGCGAGTCATTTCAACCTATGCATTGCGCGAACGACAAGAAAAATTTGTCGCTGATTTGCAGCGACTGCAACAAGAAGAAGGCACACTGGCGGCGTTCAATCGTGTTTTAAAAATGGCAAAGGTCACGCAACACCTCGCCAAATTTAACGAGACGTTCGAAAACTGGAACCACGACAAATTAAATGAAGGCGCGATTCGACTAACATTTCTCTCCCACGACCGCGTGCCCGGCGGTTTCGAGCAATTGGTACAACTTACGGAACAATCACTACCAGAAGGTTTCGAATGCCACATCGCTGGCACCACAGCTTCGGTTGTTTATTTAGCCAACGGTCTGATTAGTGGCTTGGCCAGTGGTTTGGCAAGTTCGGCACTCGTGATGGGCGTGGTCTGCATCTTCCTGTTTCGGTCGGTGAAACTCTCTGTGATCGCTTTTTTACCGAATGCGTTTCCGATTGTTGTGGTTTACGGAATGATGGGCTTGACTGGCGTACCACTTAACAGCGGCACCGCGATGGTCGCCACGGTGGCTCTGGGCATTGCCCTGAACGATACCATTCACTTTATCTTGCATTACAAAAAGCTCACCCGTGAGCAAGGCCATAGCCAAGACTCAGCTTTACGTGAAACTTTTCAGCACATCGGTCGGCCTGTGGTGCTCATGACCGTCGTCCACGTCGCCGGCTTCATGATTTTTCTAGCGACCGATTTCTTGCCATTGTATCATTTCGGCGTGCTGGCATCGGTCGCTATGATTGCAGCATTGCTGGGAGATACCGTGATGTTGCCGAATTTGCTCAGAGTGTTCGATCGCGTGCCAGTGGTCCGTCAATAATTATGGCCATTCGCAAAAACTAGCAGTCTTCTATGTCTTGCAATGTTGCGTCTTTGCAAACCGATTGCACGATCGTTGGGGCAAGCTTTGCCGGTTTAGCTTGTGCTACGGTGCTAGGTCGCGCAGGATTGCGAGTAACCGTGCTGGAAAAGAAAGCCGACGCGGGCGAGAAATTGCACACTACCGGCATCATTGTGAAAGATGCCATTGATCAGGTGACGCTGCTCGACGGTTTACCGCCAGAAATGGTGCGGCGAATTAATGGCGTTCGACTGTATGCGCCGAACTTGAAGTCGGTCGATCTGACCGCACCCTGCTATTATTTTTTGGCCACCGATACTCC
>CAZIGP010000715.1:1575-3009 GCA_964538425.1 uncultured Pirellulales bacterium
GGCGCTCGCATTGCTTATCGCAGTGCTTTTCAGCAAGCAACGCGGACGCAAAGTGGTTTCGATCTCGGTGACTTGGGCACAACGCGTTTTTTGGTAGGTGCCGACGGACCAAACTCCCGCGTCGCAAAAACGTTAAACCTAGGGCAAAACAAAAATTTTCTATTCGGCGTGGAATACGAATATGCCGGCGTACAAATCGCCGAACCTGATCGCTTGCACTGTTTCATCGATCGCCGTTTGGCGCCAGGTTATATCGGCTGGGTCGTGGCTGGAGTCGGCATAGTCCAAGTGGGGTTGGCACGCCGAGTGCGCGGCCCGCAAGTAAACACCGAAGCGACAATGTCGGCCTTCCTAGAAAAACTAGCGCCGCTGTTCGACTTTCGATCGACTCGTCCTACCGCCGTACGCGCCGGCATGATTCCTTGCGGTGGTGTGGTTCAGCCCGTGGCGGCAAAACGTGTACTCCTGGTGGGTGATGCCGCTGGCATGGTTTCGCCCGTTACCGCCGGAGGCATTCACACAGCACTTAAACATGGCCTAGCAGCCGGACATGCAATTACCGATTTTTTTGCCGGAAAATGCGACGATCCGAGCGATTGGTTCGTCAGGTCGTATCCACGATTTCGCAAGAAACGTCTGCTGCGATTTCTCTTTGACCGCTTCCAGAGTGATGCCATTTTCAACCTTTTACTCTCCACAAAACCCATGCGCATGGCGGCAAGCCTTGTGTACTTCAATCACAAAGGGGTATTTGTACCGGCAGAAAAACGGCAGGGTCAAGAAGCGTGAAAACATAATGTATAATTGCCGGTTGCACCTTGGAATCCATTTTTTTCATTGGAGCTTGTTATGCAATTCTTCAGCATCATTTTGGGATTATGGTTTGTGGCAGCGTCAATCGCGCAAGCACAGAATTCCGCAACCACGCAAGATCGCACGCAAACCAATGAAGCAGAAAAAGAAAGTGTGCAATTCAACGGCAAGAAGCTGGTGTTGGCATTTCAATCCGAAAACGATGGCGACACGATCAAGGAGTTCATTCCTGCTGGTGAGGAACTTAAATCGTGGAATACCTTGGCGGCAATCTTTGAGTATGCACGTCTGGACAATCCGCAGGAAGTCGTCAATGCACTTGTGAAACAATTGAGCGAACGTAACCCGCCAGCGGCCAGCAGCATGCGAACCGATCCACAAACTCAGACCGTCACAGTCGACTTTCTCGTCTGGCCGGAAGGAGTAGCATCGCCCGATGGTCGCCGCGCTGATCGAGACCGAGACCGCCGCCCCCCGCGCACTGTCCGCGCCCCCGCGCGCGCTCGTCGACGCCGGTGCGCCCGTCCCCGGCACGTGGGCCGGCACCGTCCCCGACGCCCGCCTCCAGGGGCTCGCCGCGCCGTACCCGCGCGGCCGCCTGGCCCGCCGCTTCATCGAGAA
>CAZIGP010000716.1:0-3007 GCA_964538425.1 uncultured Pirellulales bacterium
TCTAGACTTTCTGCAGTAATGGGGGTTACTTCGACGATGATGGGTGACTGCTCACCTGTATATTTTTCCGGTACGGCAAGTACTAATTCGTCAACCATATCGATACCCCGCGGGCTAATTACTTTACGGCCAGTTTTTCTGTAAATGGCTACTTCAACGCGGTGTTTTCCTAATGAAACTCCGCCACGGTCAGCAATCTGATACTTGCCGGCATCGATTTTAGCAGCGCTTATTGGGCCCGGTGTACCTTCGATTGGAATAAATCGCACTTCTCCAACTTCAGCAGAATTGCTACCGACTCTTACGCTCCCTTGAACTACCGCTTTTTCAATTTCTGTATTTCGACATCCCACAAAGACAAAGCAAGCGGCCGCGATAGTCACAAAATGACAAAAAATTTTGACTCTTACGTACATCTTTAAAACCCGCTTTCGATTGGTAATTCACCAGGAATCGACTCTCGAGTTGTTAATGCTATTAATGTGGTTTGTGAAATATTCTCAGAAAGATATATGACATGTCCGTCAGCAAATGCAAAGTGAGCACCTCCTTTGTGATTGCTGCGAATTCCTGCATTGTCCCAGTTCACAAGGAGAGAATTAATGCCAAAACCTGTTGTAACCCGATTCTCTGCAGCCCAAGTTTTTCCCATCGTACATTGCTGGTTCGGACAGTAAGCTGGATATGCCTTCTTGCCAGGATCGTTATCGTCACGGACTGTTTCTGCAACTAAAAGTGTCTTGCTGGTTCCGTCGGTGATCTTTCCCATTTTCACCTTGGAGTTATCAAACATCACTCCGGTGCCACTTTTATCAACAGCATAATCATAGGGATGCCATGATCCTCCTGGACCACGCCGATGAGTGGCAACGGCAGCATAATTCGTTTCGGCAGTATCCATTACACCAGGTAAGTTGACACAACAAGTAAGTAGCTCATTAGCAGGAGCACTAGGGCACTGATACGTTGGCAATAAAGTCTTGATCGCGGTTGAATTCTCGGTCGTATTGTAAGTAAAGTCAAAATCGATCAAATTTTGTGCACTTTGTTCTTCAATGAACGGCAGTACAAGAGCTGACCAACTCCAGAGCGGCTGGCCGGTGCTGTCCGTGCCACCTCCGGGCGGAAACGATTTCCGTGCATCATGGAAGTTATGCAATGCGAGCGCCAGCTGCTTTAAGTTGTTTGTGCATTGCGTGCGACGAGCTGCCTCGCGCGCTGCCTGAACCGCAGGCAATAGTAATGCAATCAAAATCCCAATAATTGCAATGACGACCAATAGCTCGACTAAAGTGAATCCCTGGATACGCAAGCAAGCGTGTCGGAATGATCTTGGCTGTCGCTTATGTTCACAACTTATTGAGTTAGACATCGGATAACAAAGCTGTTTGCAGTAATTCAACCATCTAGCTTTAATCATACCTAGCATCTCCTAACATAGATGTCTACCGAATTTATAGCTCTTCTCTGCTCCGGTACAGCATCAGCTTGCAGTGCTATATAGTTAGTTACTTGCTGAGTATTTAAATGCACCGAAGTATTACTTCTCACCGAAGCATTTTTCTAAGGCAATTAAATCTTCAAGCCTGGATCAGCTTACATAGCTCTAGGAAATACGATGGCTTTTACGTTGAGCCATAATTCCAACGGCTATAAATCCTAAAACTCCTATTAATACTGTAGATGGTTCCGGTACTAATCCAATTGTCAAATAATCAACTGTTATATTCAATGACGTAGTACCTGATAGATCTCCAGCAATTCGAACGAAATCAGGAATCTCTTCGCCAAAATTCGAGGCAGCAACGCCCACTAAGAGGCCTTTTGTGCTAAGCAAAGTATTATCTAAGTAGATATCAACTGTATCATTGGACTTTCGATGAGCCGTAACAGTATAAAAAATTCCCTTATCTAAACCGCCGGCTAGCAGTTCTGGTTGGCGGCCATCTCCAGTACCGTCATGACCATGCCAACCAAGATTGAATTTTGCTCCCACTCCATCAGCATCATCGTTAGTTTCCGTGAGACGAAGATCAATAGCAATTGCCTCTTGGGTATCGCCAGCAATCCAATCATCGGAAGTGCCTTGCAAAAGTACAGGCTGACGAGCTGAGGTGCCAGCTCCGCCGACACCAACTGCAGAGTTGAGATCGCCGTCTACCCGAAATCTGATGGCCGCCACCCATTCATTCGGTGAAACTGCCCAATTCACGACTCCTAGTTTCGTATCAAGAAATGACATTGTGTTAGCATTTGTGCTTTGAATTTGGGCAGAGCCACCCCCAATTGTTAGCGAACCGTCACTGCCTCCGTATGGAACAAGGCTGTGTGCCGATCCCGACCATATTCCAGTGTTTAGCGATGAACCACATCAAACAAAATAGATCCGTCGCTGACTGGCACTGCATAGGCTGGCGTTACACCAAGTATCAAAAATAAAAACAATGCACTACCGATGGATTGCATCCTCATAGCGAGCCCTTTCAATGAAAAGAGATAAACGAAGCAAGTAAACACTGAGTTATCGAGAGATCCACATTCTTTAATTTTGCCTCTTGAGTGTCATACGACGGGTGGTTAACCCAAGCAAACCATTAATTTCCTGTGTTGGCCGCCGCCAATGTTTGCCCTGCGTAAAAATTTACTGATAAGGAGATCCGATCATCGCCGTCGATGGGTAATTTGGCCGAACTCATTTCATCAAGTAACCGAGCAGCCAATTTACCTACCTCTTCTTCTTGGATGGTGACGGCTGATAATCGCCAAGTGATTGATCCTGATCGGCATGCTCCACCAAAACTTACTAAAGATATATCCTCTGGAACGCGAGCTCCCATTCGGCTGAGAAGCAAGTAATTTAGAGCAGCATCATCATCCCATGGACAAAAGATCGCAGTCGGTCTCTTTTCGTGTGGTAAGGAGAGCATTTTTTTAAGCGCGGCTTCAACTCCTAGCTCATGGTCAACAGAAACTGAGTCTGTCGTCCGGCTACCAAAATAAATTATGT
>CAZIGP010000717.1:0-3005 GCA_964538425.1 uncultured Pirellulales bacterium
TTGCTGTGTCACCCTGCATTGCGCCGTATAACTGGTGATGCATCAAAAAAATGATGCCACACACAAGCAATATGCCTGCGAAAACTCTGCATGCCGCAATGGACCAATTGCCTGTACGAAAACGTTGGATGATGGCCACCAAACCGACCCATGCAGCAACCATTCCGCTAGTAAACCAAGCAATTCCAAACGCCCAGTTGTCTGTGCCAGCCAAGAGTAGCAGCATGATGAACAGCGCAATGGTCCGAAACGTCCCTCGACTGTGATTTTGTGCTAATGAAGTCGCGCAAATCAGCACCGACAACATGATGGGATTTGTCCAACTCATGGTCGACATTCGCAGACCGCGGAACACAGGCCAGGCCCCAAATGTTGCCTCTGGAGGATAGAAAACGAATTCTAACGATTCAAATAAAACCGTAATTAAAACTGCAGCAAGAATCGATGCAGTGCGCGTTTTTGCAGGTAAGCATTTTCGAGCTGTTACAAACAAGGTTGACCAGGCAGCAGCCAAAATAACAAACATATAAAGCGAGTAAAACAACGGTCGACCATCGGTTTGCAGAGCGATGCTCGAAAGTGCAACCTGAATGGGCGCCGCATAGTTATGGCCCGCTTCGGGACGAGAATAAAACAATGAATCACTCCAGCCTCGCTGAGTGATTCGCTTAGCCCGAATATGATAAAGATAAAAATCTTCCGAAAAATTAAAGGAAGGCAAAATATAAGGCACAAAAAAAGTCGGCCGTTGCCCGTTGTTGACACGTTGTTCAGCCGGCCAATGATTCCACTCGATGAGGCTAAACTGCAGAATTGCTGCAGCAAACAATACGATGACAGCCACCCAAGCAATTAGCTTACGCGCTGTCCAGTGTGGTATGTTTCCTTCCTCGTTGAAATCTTGCTTTATCTCCGCGCTTTCCATGAACCACACTCACGTATCGATGGAATCAAGTCCCATGACTTCGTTATTTATAATTAGCCACGTTTTCAAGCAGCTCGCCGCCAACTAGCGCTGAGCCATAAATCAGGTCGTTTCGTGCAGACCGCATCCAGTGGGTAGTGAGCAAGCTGCCGAGCATAATCGGCAATCGTTTCGACAGATCGGCCCTGCAGCTCTGGCGAAACTGCACACAACTTAAAGTGTCGTCGCAACAAACCGTAGCTGCGGCCGTCGAGCGGTATTTTTGAAAAGCAATCTACCCACACCCAATCTATTTGCCCTGCGAGTGCTAATGCTGATTCTACCGGCTCGTACTCCGAAAATCGCACGGCAATCTTACGTTCTCCAAGCTTGATTAATTGCCGGATCATTGGAAATGATGAATCGAGGAAAAAGTAATCTTGCACTTTGTACTTTTGCACCAACTCTAATACACGATGTTCGATTCGTTCACTTTTAATATTCAAAATCATCAGCCGATGCCGCCAGTGATGCAAATAATCTTCGAAGTCTTCGCCTTGCGAAAAAGGATCATGTTGCAAGATAAGTCGGTCGCCACAATCGCGTAGATCGAGTTCTACGCCATATTGGGGCGGCACTTGCTGCAATTGAGCAATCGTGTTAATGCGGTGAGCAATTAGCAACATGACGCCTCCCTGCGCCAAGTAAATTCTTTACGCCGCACGCCGACGAAGCATCGGGCGATTGTCTATGTCGGTCAAATCTGTCTTACAATAATTAACTCTCTCGCGAGAAACCGGAGTGACTTCACGTCCGCGTTTTTCTAAAACGATTTGTCGCTGCATTGCAAACAATCCTGGAGCGACAGCGGTCAAGATCGTATCAATTCCGTAGATTATTTTTACAGCCCATTTCGGCAACGGAATGCAATGAGTTTTTGCTATCACTCCACCACAGTTGAACATGCAAGCAAATTCACGAAAGCTAGTATGGATCATCTTGAATGCCGGCACATGTTGTTCGAACTCGATGCGATTGTCAAAGAGCAAATTGGGAATCGCGCAGTTTGCCGACCATGGATCACTCGGATCGTTGCAGATTTGATCGGGGTCAAAAACATTGGGTTCGTAAGAATATCCTTCGTGCCGCATCAAGCGAAGGGCAACTCGCATGGCTAGCGAGGCATTCACTTCTTGAATGATGAGCCGACCACCTGGCTTTAGAATGCGCTCCATTTCTCGAAAGAACAGCAAAGGCTTGGCAACATGATGGATCATATTGCTAGAAACAACAAAATCGAAGCTATCGTCAGCGAACGGAGTAGACATAGCATCGACGTGCTTGTAATCGAGCCAATCGTAATCAGACACATCGGAAAGAGAAAAGCGATTTGATCGAATGAATTCGCGGCTGATTCCCGTGCCGCATCCCACTTCAACGCCTTCGTCCTCTACACCAATAAACCGATTCATCCATTCGTAGCGATGCTTAAGCAGCACTTTTAAATTTTGAGGGGCCTTTGTGTAAAAGAACTCGCGAGCGCGATGTGTATCGCCTTCGTGCTGCATGCGATTTTCATCGTGATGCGGGGCATAACGGCGAGTTAGAATTCCTGTGTGTTTGCGTTGAGGTGATGTCTTGCTGTTAGTTACGGAAAAATCATCAATGTAGGCTAATCGTAGGTGTTTTTTAAAATTATTGCTGGGATTTGCAGTTTGCATATTTGTGCCCCTTAACTCTTGAAATTCAGTTTGTAATTGCATTCCATGCCGGAAAGTTACTAATCTCATGCCGAGAAAATTAAGTACGGTAGTCACCGCGGTAGCCGCAAAATAAGCAACGGCGGTAGCATTCTGCCCGAAGATCGTAAGCACGGCTTGGTTGCATCCCACATTGACGAACATGGTTACTGAATACAGTAAGATGTGCGTGATTGGTTCGGCTAGTGATTTACGCTTCGATTGAAAAGTCCAAAGTTTATTGCCAAAAAAACCAACAACGACGCCCATCCAGAACGATAATGCTTTGGCCAAATCTAATTGTAGACCTAAATTCCAGCCCAAAAATCGATAGGTCAAACCATCGACGAATACGCTGCCGA
>CAZIGP010000718.1:0-2999 GCA_964538425.1 uncultured Pirellulales bacterium
TTCGAGCCAAAACCGTCCATTTCCACTAGTAAAGCATTAAGTGTTTGTTCGCGCTCATCGTGTCCACCAACGACACTGGTGCCACGCGTTTTGCCGAGAGCGTCTAATTCATCAATGAAAATGATGCAAGGTGCTTTTGATTCAGCTTGTTGAAACATGTCGCGAACTCGAGCCGCTCCAACACCCACGAACATTTCAACAAAATCCGAACCCGAAAGGCTGAAAAATGGCACCCCTGCTTCACCTGCAATCGCTTTAGCTAAAAGGGTTTTGCCCGTACCGGGCGGACCAACTAACAGCACGCCTTTAGGAATGCGCCCTCCAAGGGCCTGGTAGCGTTCCGGAGTGCGTAAAAACTCGACAACTTCGCGAAGTTCTTCCACGGCTTCATCAATGCCTGCTACGTCTTCAAACGTGATACCGATATCTTCTTGGGCATACATTTTTCCGCGACTGCGTCCGAACGCCATCGGGCTGCCAGCTCCGCCTAGTCGCCGTAACATGAAGAAGATGGCTAAGATCATAAGAGCCGTGAGTACTAGCATTGGCACGTAGCCGCGCCATTGGCTCGGAGCATCTGTGACCTTGTAATCTCGAAATCCTGTTTGCTGAAACAAGCTATCTAACTGCTTTTCAGCATTGTCATTGGGTGTTTTGTTACTACGGAATGAAACAAGGCTATCGTCGCGGCGAGTTTGATTTGAAGAAGATGAAGAGCGAGAATTTCCCGGTATCACTTCTCGATGGACTTTACCTGTAATTTCGTAAGGCGCGATTACGATTTCTGAGGGCTCATAGTATCGAGCTAATTTGGGCTTTTCTTTTGTTCCTTCGTTGACTTCTACACCTTCATTACGAGCTTCGACGTGCCTGGTCGATTCAATCAGTGATCGAAAATCAGCGGGAGTTAGCTCATAAGGAGTGTCTTGTTTCAGATAGCCCAAGATAAGAACGATAGCCACGCCAATTGCCAGTAAATACCAGACGAAGTTATTTCCAACAGGTGTGGCTTTTTTGTCGGAGTTTTTATTGGCAGACGATTTACCGTTTTTTGGTTTATTATCCATGCGATGTAAGCAAACCAGGAAAGTTCCGTGCAATGTTTAAATCGATTAGTTGGTATGATTGGCCTATAAGATCATCGTATGTCGCTATGCCGACCTATACAACTCCGGAGCACGTGATAAGCAGTAATGCAATCTCTGTTTACGGCAAACTAGGAAAAACCGGTAGTCGGTAGTCCGGGTTGTCCCCCTGGACTGGCGGATTTAGAATCCTGATGCGAATAATCGTTTAGCTCCTCAATATCTTACGTCCCAAAACCATTGAAAGTTTGACCGGGTCAAAGAGGGGGATTTGCCGTATATTTTTGCCTTAAGTCGTTAAAATCAGACGACTTTTTATGTGAGAATGCCGCCAAGTAAAAATATCGCTGTATTGGGCTCCACAGGATCGATCGGCGCTAACACTTTGGAGGTGGTAGCAGCATCGGATGGGCGGTATTGCGCCGTTGCATTGGCGGCACGAAGCAATACACAAATGCTGCTCGAGCAAGCACAAAAATTCCTACCAAAATGGATTGTGGTAACCGATGTTGATGCGGCTCAGCGGCAAGACTGGTCTCAATTGCCAGCAGAAACTGAGCTTTTGATTGGCGATGCTGGATTATCTCGAATTGCCTCTGAAACCGAGGTTGATACGGTTGTTGCTGCAATTGTCGGAGCCGTAGGACTAAACAGTACATGGGCAGCCATCGAAGCGGGAAAACGGATCGCTTTGGCAAATAAAGAAACGTTAGTGATGGCCGGATCGCTCGTGATGCGTCGTGCTGAAGAGACAGGAGCCAAGATTTTGCCGGTTGATAGCGAACATAGTGCAGTGTTTCAATGCTTACAAAATGGTCGAATTGATGAGGTAAAACGAATTGTTTTGACGGCCAGTGGAGGCCCCTTTCGTAACTTTACCTCTGAGCAACTTGCCCGCGTGACTGTGGAGCAGGCTCTCGAACACCCCACCTGGGAGATGGGGCCGAAAATTACGATCGACTCTGCCACGATGATGAACAAAGCCCTTGAAATTGTCGAAGCTCGATGGTTATTCGATATACCGTCAGAGGCAATTGACGTGGTAATTCATCCACAGTCGATCATACATTCGATGGTGGAATATATTGACGGTTCTGTAATTGCCCAACTTAGCCCTCCTGATATGAAATTGCCCATCCAGTATGCTTTATCATATCCGGAACGAATTAAGGGCATTTCACCAAAGCTTGATTTAACAGTTTCATCGCGATTGGACTTTGAATTTGCCGATCCGCAGAGGTTTCCAGCGCTAGAATTGGGCCATGAAGCCGCCCGCAGTGGCGGCACGACTGGGGCAGTATTAAATGCTGCCAATGAAGAGGCCGTTCAGAGTTTTTTGGCTGGCGAACTGGATTTTATCGAAATTGTGCCGGTTTGCCGACGTATTGTTGAAAATCACACACACGACCCACGCCCTACGTTGGAACAATTATTGCAAGTCGATCGTTGGGCTCGTCAGGAGGTTACACGTTGGATATGCACTTAAGTATTTTTGCTGCGTTTGAATGGATCGGCTGGTTTGCCAATCCGGCTAATTGGCCCACGGTATTGGCGGTTGCAGGAGGGTTAGGTTTTGTGATTTTCGTCCACGAGCTAGGGCACTTCTTAGTTGCTAAAGCCTGTGGGGTGAAGTGCGAAAAGTTTTATTTGGGCTTTGATATTTATGGCATCAAGCTGTTCAAGTTTCAGTGGGGAGAAACAGAGTATGGCATTGGCATTTTGCCACTTGGTGGATATGTAAAGATGCTAGGTCAGGACGACAATCCAGCTCGCATGGCAGAAGAAACCCAACGGGCCAAATTAAACGCAGGGCAAGGAATTGAAACAGAGACTGCTATCGATAAATCAATCGCTAATGCAGAACATGCCCCACCGTTGACTCACGGAGACCTGCCTCCTGAACCGGTTTCTGAT
>CAZIGP010000719.1:0-2987 GCA_964538425.1 uncultured Pirellulales bacterium
AACAAGCATGTAATGCGGTGACGACCACATGGAACATTAACGATCCACCGGGGTTTTCGTGGGCAAACGGCGAATATCGGACAGGTTTATACAATCATTACTGGAGCCCTAACGCAGAAGAATTTGATTGCATTGCCAATCGTATTATGTTGCCAATTAGTGAGATTTATGCTGCTTACGGTTGGCGCGCTGCTCGTAGTTATCATCCGGGCGGCGTGAATGTGATTTTGGCGGACGGGTCGGGGCATTTTGTCCCTGACGGGGTGAATGGGGTGATCTGGAAAGAAATTTCTACACGCGCCGGTGGGGAATCGGGCGGGGCGATTCAGTGAGTGGTTGTCGTTAAAAAGATGTGGCCGGGGCGAGCTTAACTTATTTTGTCGCGCTTAGTTCGTGCACTGCGTCGATCAGTGCAATCGCGTTTTCGACAGGCGTTTGCGGGAGAATGCCGTGGCCTAAATTAAAAATATGGCCGGGGCGGTTGGCGGCTTGGGCGAGGACTTCTTTGGCGCGGCGGCGGAGTTCGTTGTGATCGGAAAAGAGGGCGAGAGGTTCTAGATTGCCTTGGATGGCGCGGTCGTGGCCAATGGCACGCCAAGCATCGTCGAGGCGGATGCGCCAATCGACGCCGATCACGCTGCCGCCGGCTTCAGCTTGCAGCGGTACCAGAGCTGGATTGCCTGTGCCGAAGTTGATGACCGGCACGCCAGGGATGAGGCCATCGATAATGTTCTTTACGTGCGGCAGGACGAAGCGGCGGTAATCATCAGGGCCGAGGCAGCCGACCCAGCTATCGAACAATTGCACGCAGTGGGCGCCGGCGGCGATTTGGGCATTGAGATAGCGAGTGATTGCGCGGGCCAGGCGGCTCATGAGAACGGTCCAAGCACCGCTGTCTCGGTACATGAGCGTTTTGGTGTGCAGAAAATTGCGGCTGGCTCCGCCCTCGATCACGTAGCTTGCCAAGGTAAACGGGGCACCGGCGAAACCAATGACGGGGGTCCCACGCGGTAGGCCTGCGTGGGTGAGGCGAACGGTTTCCATGACAAAGTTGAGTGATTCAACGCTTTCGAGCTCGAGCACGCGATCGACGTCGCGGGCTTCGCGGACCGGATTGTGGATGACGGGGCCTTCTCCGGCTGCGAATTCCAACTCGAGTCCCATGGGTTCGAGGATGGGGAGCAAGTCGGAAAAGATGATGGCTGCGTCGACTCCTAGCCGTTTTACCGCGGTGATCATTACTTCGGCACAGAGTGCCGGGTTTTTACAAAGTTCGAGAAAGCCGACTTTATCGCGCACCGCACGATATTCTGGCATGTAGCGGCCGGCTTGGCGCATGAGCCAGATTGGTGTGAAGGGAACGGATTCTCTGCGGCAGGCTTTCAGGAAGACGCTTTGATAGGCCGGATCGTTGGTATCGAGCGCGGGGATGTTGCCCATGTCGGTTGGTGCTATCGATTTTGCTTTTGCGGGCACTGCGCTTGAGAGCCAGCGTTTTTTGGCAAGTAAGTTTTCTGATTGTTTGACGACCGCTTCGACGAGCGCAGCCATGGTGGGATGTTCGGATTCAATATCGACGGGCAAGTCGAGCTGACGCAGCATCGCGGTGGTGTTGGGGCCAATTGAACCCACGACGGATGAGCGAATTCCTTGACGCAATTGATCGGCAAAATCAAGGCGCTCGGCCATGTTCAGAATATTAGTTGCCTGATGGCTGGAAGTGAATAGCACCACTTCAAGATTGCCTTCGGCGATTTGCCGTAACGTGTCTTCGAGCGGTTTGGGATCGTCTGGCAGCTTCCAGTGATATAGTTTCAGATTAATTACTGTTGCGCCTCTGGCTTCTAATCCTGCCAGCAAGCTCGCATTGGGTTCACCATGTTCTTGCAGGCCGACTGTTTGATTGGCTACGGGAGTAAAGCGATCGATCGTATGTAAGATCTCACGCCAAGTGTGCGGTTCGGCAGTGACATGGGTTGGTTGAATGCCTAATTCGGATAGGGCCGCAGCGGGTTTTGGGCCGCGCGAGATGGTGACAACATCGGAGATGGCCATCAAGAATCGCTGCCGATCGACATGTCGCTCGACTTGCTCAATGAGCCGTTGCACTCCTGCTTCTGTGGTGAAGACGATCACGTCGACTTGGCCGGTCATTACCCGGTTCGCAAAATCAACCGCTTCTGGATTACGCTCGGGCGCAGTTTCTTGCATGGCGGCCGTAACCGTGGGAACTCCGCCATGTTGTTTAATGAGCGCAATCAGTTCGTCTGAACGGCGATTTTCGAACGCCGCGACGCGGAGCTTACCAGGCTGTGTAGAATGTGACGACATGCTTGTGATCGTACTCAAAATATTGCTTATGAAACTAGGGCTGCTTGGTGCATTCTCGTAGAATTCGGGCAAATCATGCAGTACGATAGGTTGTTTAGGTGATAAATATGAGGATGATTTGCTGGAGTTTGTGTGTTTGACGAAATTCAAAAGTTGGCTGAGTCGGCAGGGGCGGAGCAGGCCATTGGCTTGTTGTGTGATCGGCTCAAGGCGGAACAGAGGTTTCACGAGCTGTTCGATGCCCGGTTGATGCAGGCGCGAATTAAGCATGGGATGCCCGTGGTGCAGGGCGGTTCGCTTGATGATTTGCAAGAACCGCTGCGTAGCCAGATGGAGCAAGTTTATCTCGAAGCTTGCCGCGAAGTGGGGTGGGGGCTGATGGAGCAAGGCCGAGTACGTGATGCATGGATGTATTTGCGGCCGCTGGGCGATAGTGCTGCGGTTACCGAGGCGCTTGAAAAGATGGAGCCTACGGATGACAACACCGAATCGATTATTGAGATTGCATTGCACGAAGGGGTGGCCCCGCAGTTTGGCTTGCAATTGGTGCTGGATCGATTTGGCACTTGCAATGCCATTACCGCATTCGATTCTATTTTAGCAAACCGACCGTTGGTAGTACGCCAATCTGCCGCAGAATTGCTGTTGAAGCACTT
>CAZIGP010000720.1:0-2983 GCA_964538425.1 uncultured Pirellulales bacterium
AGGTGGAGGGAGGGAGCCAACGTGAAATCAACGCGTGCTGGGATTAGGAATACTGTTCTTGAACCGTCACCTGTCCACGAATAAACCGTGGAGGCTTGAGGGTGTTGCTAGCAGAGCTGCCATTGCGGCCTTCCTGTACTGGCTGTGCGCTGCGCCGATCGTCAAACGTGAATCCAAACCCTGCGAATTGACGCTGCATTTGCTCCAGTGCGTTTTTCACGACGACGAGATCGAGCTGGTGGAATATCAATCCCGCCCCCTGATTCAACGCACGCTCTGCTTGCTCTGGAGTGCGAGCAAGAAAGGCCCACTGCTTGCCCGCGCCGCGGGCGGCACGAGAAACTTTTTCCAAAGCTGCAGTCAACTGCGGGTGATCAAACTGACCAGGAAAGCCGCTGAGAATGCTGAGGTCGGCAGGTCCCACCATCAAAGCATCGACCCCTGACACGGCAGCAATCGCTTCCGCCTGTTCGACGGCCCGAGGGTGTTCGATCTGAATGATCAGAAAAGTCTCTCGATTTGCGTGCCCGACATAGTCGGCCAGCTTGATCGAACTGTAGAGAGCATCAGCGTTGCCGCCATCGAAGCCGCGCATGCCTTCGGGAGCGAACTTTGCCCACCGCACCACTTCAGCGGCCTCTTCCGGGCTGTCGCAGCGCGGGTACATGATGCCTTGGGCGCCAATTTCGAGCATTCTGCCCATCCGCATGAATTCTCCTTTGGCCGGACGTGCCACAATGTCGGCACAGCCGACCCGGGCGGCGCGCATCAATTGGCTCGCCGTCTCCAAGCTTTCGGTGTGATGTTCCAGGTCCATCCAGATGCCGTCGAACCCCATCAGACTCGTAAGTTCAAACAGCCCTGGATTCGCTAAGCTTAAAATCGTACACAGCGCAGGCTCATTGCGCGCCCATTTCGCTTTAATTCGACTCGTTCGCATTGTGACCTCAATTATCTGGTTAAAATTTTTTGTTGGAATTTACTTTTAAACGGTAGCCATAAAGCCATGCCCCTTGTACGGCACCATCCAAGAGTTCGGACTTGGAAGCAATGCTGACTTGAAGCACACTGGTTCACACGAAAGGACTGCTCCGATATCCTCGCTGAGCAATGTCTTCCCCGCGAACTAGAAATGCCTCGCGGGAAAATTTTTCGCCCGTACTGTAATCTTCGTACTCTTTGGAACCGATGACTCCCTCTGCCGAGACATACCGTAGCACCAACACTCGCCGCCAACGATCTGATTGATTGGGAAGCGAGTTGTGCGGCATCATCGTATTGTGGATCGCCAATCCACCGGCTTTGAGGTGGTATTGGTACTTGACGCTTTCAAGATCCGACGGCAGGGCAACAGGATCGATCTCCTCAGTAAATAGACCATCGTTCGACTTATTGCGGGGCAGTTCTCCCTTCCGATGCCAGCCTGGCAAGATGCACATCGCACCGTTACTGGCGTCGACATCATCGAAAGGAATCCAGAGACCAGCGGCCAGTTTGCCGGTGATGTTCCAATAAGGAGCATCTTGGTGCCAAGGGATGACGCGGCCAGCGTGCGGAGGTTTGCACACCAGCGCACTCGCCCAAAGCAGAATGTTGGGGCCCACTTGCCGTTCCACCATGTCGAGCACTGGCGATTGGACGGCTAGGTCCCAAATCCAGCGATCGCGCATATGAGCTGAAATAATTTCATCCGCTTGTCGCCCCGGCTGAAGCTTGGCGAGCATCTGCTCAATTTTAGTCTGACAATAGGTTAGTGCTTTTTTAGTAAGGAAGCGAGGAAACGTGCAGTATCCGTCATGCTCATACCGCTGGTGTTCTGCTTCACCGTAATGAAATGTGTCATCGATCATTGAAATTGCAGGCGGACTAATCACTTTAGTTACAGTAGCCATTTCAATTCCTGGTTCGTTAAAAAAGATGTTGCCGTTTTGAAGAACGGTGACGCGGGTGGAATCATGCGGAAAATGTTTTTGGGATAATTTCACGGTCTAAATGCATATTTT
This sequence comes from uncultured Pirellulales bacterium, assembly GCA_964538425.1. GTDB lineage: Bacteria > Planctomycetota > Planctomycetia > Pirellulales > JADZDJ01 > JADZDJ01. Next base: position 2,004 of record CAZIGP010000720.1, read on the forward strand.
TCTTCATCGGTGCTACTTCGGAAGTGTCACTTAACAAATAACGTCAACGGCGTGGTACACCATCGCTGCAACAAATTGGCGACAGGTGTTGTGTTGCCTGGTGGGCGAACGAGTGTTGCCAGATCCTGACCTCGTATCAGCTGCCGAATCAGTTTGTCTCGATTGAGAGCCTCTGTGCTCAATTCAGCAGATGCCAGCGACGGGGCAAAAGCCACGACATCCCATTTCTCCAACCCTGCCGACAGAATTTCATTCGTCATTTCCAAATACAACGAACGGTATTGACGGTCATCCTGAGCCGTGATCGATGCGGGAACCGCAATTACGACCAAGTCGAATTCCTGACCGCGAATTTTTCGGGCTGTTTTGATTAACTCGATGATCGATGGAGATTCCACCGACCACGTGGACACTTCTAACTGCGCATGAGGAAACAGTATTCGTAAAGCCATCGGGAGCAGCGTGTCATAAGGGGCCATAGCCACGATTTTTACAGGCTTGCCGGCTGCCAGCAGACGAAATGTTTTCGGCATTACCGGAGTTGGCGGCTCGACGTCGTCCAGCGACACCGACTTCCCGGAAATCGCCGTCGCAACTTCCTCTGCAATACGTTTATGGCCGTTCATGTTGGGATGAATGGCATCGCTAAACATCAACTGCCAAGCCTGAAGGTCACGGCCCCGAATTGCTTCAAATGCTTTAAAGCAATTTGCTACGGTCACACCTTGGTCGCGACCAATTTTCTGAATCACTGCGGTACACTGCGCCAACTTGGAAGTTTTGCGGTCTCTTTCGGCGTTGTCGTCGTCGATGTTATTTTGCGAGCATAAGACAACAGCAGCGCCACGGTCGCGTGCTAGACTGACCATCTTCATCTGATTTTCTTGAAACTTAGCGATCGGAGTGTGAACGATGTCGTTCATGCCATACATCACGGCCACCAGATCCGGATGATGGGCCAGCACATCCTGCTCAAAACG
>CAZIGP010000721.1:0-2977 GCA_964538425.1 uncultured Pirellulales bacterium
GGCAAAGCACCTGGCAGCGAACGCTCAACGGAACTTAAAGCAAACGAAAAACTTGCCAAAATAAAGCAATTGGCTGTGCAATATGGCTCGGTTGAAAAAATCCCGGTCGATCAGCGCGATTTGAGCCACTTGGTATCAGAAAACTGATCGACACCGTGCTCGTCGCCGACATGGTGCTCTTCGCCGGCACTTGGCTCTTGAATATCAATTTCCTGTCGAACGATTGGCATTTCTTGCGGCGCAACGACACCAATTCGGACCGTGCCAGAAGCGATACGAACAACCATCACTTCGATATTGTCACCAATCTGAATCGCTTCACCAACGCGACGGGAGAGGACAAGCATAAGAATTACCCTCCTGGATTTGACGTGAGACTTCTTGTCTTATGGCGGCATGTAGGGCTTGTCTGACAGAGCGATGTAGGTGAGAACGCAGCTTATAGACATACATTCAGAGTATCTGCAGCTTTTGCTAGCATAAGGGTGATAACCTTGAATTGCAACCATCCACGCTGCAATTGACCTAAATTGCCGTACTTACGCCCCTTGAAGATTTGTGGAGCGTCTTGCCAGGAATGCCGTTATTTACACCAAGGGGACACCAAACCGGCAAACTGAGCGGCATATCTCGCTGCACCGAGTAGTGCCGTGTATTCGTTCATGATGACATGAATCGGCATTGCGGTCATCAGCGGCCGCATTCGGCCTTTGGCTTGAAAGGCTTCGAGAAAGATTGGCTCTTTCAGTTTTGAAATGATTTTTGGCGCGATGCCGCCGCCAATGTAGATGGCACGAGTTGATAAAATTTTAAGGGCTAAATTTCCCGCTTCGGCACCGTAAAACGAGACGAACAGATTCATTGCTTGTACGCATAGAGCGCAAGTAGCGGCAAGGGCCGCTTTGGAAATGACCGCTGCCGGATCGTTGGTCTGCATGGCTTCGGCAATCTCAGAAGTTTCTTTGCCTCGTCCGGAATCGCGCAGAAATTCGTAGATATTTACGAGACCCGGGCCGGAAAGAACTCGTTCGTAACTGACGTGGCCTTGGCTGGCGTCGCGAAATTTCTCTCGCAAATGCATGAGTAGTTCTGATTCCAATTCGTCGCGCGGTGAAAAATCGCTATGGCCGCCTTCGCAGGCAAATGGATGAAGTTGTTTACCATCAAAGATAATTCCTGCTTCACCTAAACCTGTACCGGCTGAAATTATTGCAGCATTACCTTCTAGATCGGGCTTGCCGACGTTTAGCGTGACAAAGTCGATTGATTCTAATACAGGAATACCGTTGGCATTCGCTTCTAAATCGTTCAACAAATGCACATCAGCCACTTTCAGTTCTGTGGCAAGCTGTGCCGCATCGACGATCCACGGCAAATTTGGTGTGCGAACCCGACCACCACGAATGGGACCTGCGATGCCGAAGGCTGCATGCTCAATTTTTTCGTTGTGACCGGCGGCTTGCTGCTCTGAGATAAATGCTTTTACGATTTCATCCAGGCCTTGATGCTCGCGACTTTTATATTTCGCTTGAACAACCACGCGCAACTTGCCGGCATTGGCTTGAACCAGCGCCAAGCGTGTTGACGTTCCGCCGATATCGCCTGCTAGAAGCATAATGAAAAGTCAAGGATCAGAATTTAAATTCGCCTACCGTCGTTAACATTATTGTCAGCGGCAGCCGACTTTCTCTTTACGCTTTCTTCTCCAGATGTCCGCCAAATTCGTAACGCATCGCAGAAAGTAATTTGTCGGCAAAGTCGCATTCGCCGCGAGAAGTAAAGCGTTGATATAAAGCTGCACTCAGAACAGTTGCCGGTGCACCTTCTTCGATCGCGGCTTGGATTGTCCAACGACCTTCGCCGGAATCGGACACGCGCCCTGCGAAGTTTGAAAGTTGTGAATCTTGGGCAAGTGCCTCTGCGGTTAAGTCGAGTAACCAAGAAGCAATGACGCTGCCACGACGCCAAACTTCAGCAATATCTGGCAGGTTCAAGTCGTATTGATAGTGCTCGGGATTTCGCAGTGGCGTGGTCTCGGCATCGGTCTCACGATGATGTTTGCCGACGTTGGCGTGCTTCAAAATGTTCAAACCTTCGGCATAGGCCGCCATCAATCCATATTCGATGCCGTTGTGAACCATCTTGACAAAGTGCCCCGCGCCGCTGGGGCCACAATGCAAATAACCGAGTTCGCTGGTGCCGCCAAGCTTTTCTCGCCCTGGAGTGCGAGGGATGTCGCCTTTGCCAGGAGCAAGTGTTTTGAAAATCGGGTCGAGATGTTGCACGGCGTCGGTCGGGCCACCGATCATCATGCAATAACCCCGTTCCAGGCCCCAAACGCCGCCGCTTGTGCCTACGTCAAGATAACGAATGCCTTTTGCGGTCAGTTCGTTCGAGCGGCGAATGTCGTCGATGTAGTACGAGTTACCACCATCGATAAGAATGTCGTTCTTTTCAAGCTTTGCAACGATATTTGACAGCGTTTTGTCGACGACGCCGGCTGGTACCATCAGCCAAATGGCGCGTGGCTTTGTGAGCTTAGCTAAAAACTCATCAACTGTGTGAGCCGGCGTGGCGCCTTCTTTGCCTAGGGCATCTGCCGCGGCTGGGTTCACATCGTAGACGACGCATTGGTGGCCTGCTTTCATCAAGCGGCGCACCATGTTGGCGCCCATACGGCCGAGTCCGATCATGCCTAATTGCATTTGGTTATCTCCAGAAATCAGGAGTCAAAATTTGATGGATGATTGATTTGCATCTAACTTACGGTTCGCGCCAGCCACCTTGGCGGTCGGCGAGTAGTTTATGGGCGTCCGCGGGCCCCCAGGTGCCGGCTTCGTAATTGGGGAACTTTGGCGGAGGCGATTTTTGCCATGCTTCTAAAATAGGGTTGATAAATTCCCATTGGGCATCCACTTCATCCGAAGGCATAAACAACAGCGGTACGCCTTTGATGGCATCGAGCACAAGCCGTTCA
>CAZIGP010000722.1:0-2966 GCA_964538425.1 uncultured Pirellulales bacterium
TGCGTGGTATTGCTCGCGTAGTAACCGCTGTAGCAAACGGTGAAATGAAACAAAAGTTGACGGTGGAAGCCAAAGGCGAAATAGCAGCCCTGGCCGATACCATCAATAGCATGATCGACACACTAGCCACCTTCGCCGATCAGGTGACTACGGTGGCGCGTGAAGTGGGTGTTGAAGGTAAGCTTGGCGGTCAAGCTCGCGTGCCTGGTGCTGCCGGTACTTGGAAAGACCTTACTGATAACGTGAATGAACTGGCGGCAAACTTGACAACTCAAGTGCGAGCTATTGCCGAAGTTGCCACGGCCGTCACGAAAGGCGACTTGACGCGATCGATTAAAGTGGAAGCCCAAGGCGAAGTTGCGCTGCTCAAAGACAACATCAATGAGATGATTGTCAATTTGAAAGACACGACGCTCAAGAATGCCGAACAAGATTGGCTCAAAACCAACCTCGCCAAATTCAGCCGCATGTTGCAAGGACAGAAAGACATGCTCACGGTGGGCCGCTTGATTCTTTCGGAACTTGCGCCTTTGGTCTCCGCTCAGCACGCTGTAGTTTACACCTATGATTCTTCGGGTGACCGTCCCTGCTTGACGCTACTAGCCAGCTATGCCTACGAACACCCGACTGATGTCGGCAAGCGATTCGAACTTGGTCAAGGGCTTGTCGGCCAGTGTGCGATTGAAAAGCAAAAGATCTTACTCAATAACGTCGCCGGCGATTATGTCCGGATCTCGTCCGGACTAGGTAATTCGGCGCCGGTTAACATCATTGTGTTGCCGATCGTGTTTGAAGGTCAGGTAAAAGCAGTCTTGGAATTGGCCTCTTTCGAGCGTTTCAATCCTACACACCAGGCATTTCTCGATCAGTTGACGGAGAGCATCGGCATCGTGCTCAACACGATTGAAGCCAACATGCGCACGGAAGATTTGTTGAAACAATCCCAATCGCTAGCCAAGGAGCTTGGCAGCCGTCAAGAAGAGTTGCAGCAGACGAATCAAGAGTTGCAAGAAAAAGCTCGGCTGTTGGCGCATCAAAATGCAGAAGTTGAACGTAAAAACCGTGAAGTGGAACAAGCTCGTCAAGCACTCGAAGAAAAAGCCGAGCAGTTGGCTCTCACCTCCAAATACAAATCGGAGTTTTTGGCGAACATGTCGCACGAGTTGCGCACGCCGCTCAATAGCTTGCTTATTCTTTCTGATCAGTTGTCGAAAAACCCCGAGGGGAACCTTTCGCCGCGACAAACCGAATACGCCAAGACGATCCATTCCTCGGGCAATGATCTGTTGATGCTCATCAATGATATTCTCGATCTGTCGAAGATCGAATCGGGTACCGTGGTGCTTGATGTCGGTGAACTACGATTTGCAGACTTGAACAATTACGTAGAGCGCACTTTCCGTCACGTCGCTGAAGCGAAAGACGTTGATTTCATCGTCGAAATGGGTTCGGATTTACCACGAGCCATTACGACGGATAGCAAGCGATTGCAACAGGTTATTAAAAACTTGCTCTCGAATGCCTTTAAGTTTACGCACCATGGTAAGGTTCGGCTAAAAGCCGAACGTGCAGCCAGCGGTTGGCATAACGACAACGAAACGCTCAGCGGAAGCGATTGCGTCGTTGCATTCTCTGTTTCTGATACCGGCATCGGAATTCCGTCGGAGAAGCAACACATTATCTTTGAGGCATTTCAGCAGGCCGATGGCAGCACCAGCCGCAAGTATGGCGGCACTGGTTTGGGCTTGGCCATCAGCCGCGAAATTGCACGCTTGCTCGGTGGTGAAATTGGTTTAACCAGCGAACCCGGCGTCGGCAGTAATTTCACCTTATTCCTGCCGCTTAGTTTCACTCCACAAAAAACCGTTCGCAGACCAACTCTTTCTCGAGCCAAGTCGCCGGCAAAAACCGAAATTCATGCTTCTCGGCCAGTCGATGTACCATCGCCTGTTGAAGAGTCGATAGCGGTCGCGAACGAATATGCTGACGATCGCGCTACGATTGAGTCGGGTGATCGAGTGCTATTGATCGTCGACAACGACGTGGGTTTTTCCCAATTTGTGCTCGAAACCGCTCGCGAATTGGGTTTTAAAGGAATTGTGTCACCAACCGGAGCATCGGCCATTAGTTTCGCTCACGATTTCCAACCACATGCCGTGCTACTGGATATTTCACTGCCCGACATCGATGGTTGGCGAATTTTACAGCGCATTAAGCATGATCATAACCTGAGACACCTCCCGGTTTACATTGTTTCGACAACCGATCAGCCAGAACGTGGATTAAGGTTGGGGGCGCAAGGCGTGTTGGCCAAGCCGATTCAAACAAGCGAAATGTTAAAAGAATTTTTGACCGAGGTTCGTGACTTGGTCGATCACACCGAACAGAAAATTATTCTCGTCGATTCAAGCACTGATCGAAGAAATGACATTAAACAGCTTTTCGATGGCGCTCCGGTGGAAATTATCGACGTTGAGACGGGCGCTGCGGCGATAGAGCAAATTCGCCAAACTCCGTTCAGCGAAGTGATTCTTACTCCGGAAGTAGGTGACATGAGATTGGCCGAATTCGCGGAACAAATTTTGGCTGAGCCCAATCTACAAAATCGCCCATTGTTTCTTTATCTACCTCCTGCCAGTTCATCCGAACAAGTAAATCATTGGAAGCAGTTGGCGCATGAGTTCCATTTACAACCGATCGATTCTTTATCGCAGTTGGTGAATCAAACGGTTCAATCTTTATGTCTGCCGCTTTCCAAGTTGTCGGATAGTGCCCAAACATTGCTAAATGAATCCACGGACATCGAAGCAGTGCTCAAAGGAAAAAAAGTACTGATTGTCGACGACGACATCCGCAATATTTTTGCTTTAACAAGCATTTTGGAGCGTTACGACTTGGTTACCGTGTCGGCGGAAACTGGTCGCGATGCCATTAACCTGCTGCAAGCAGCTCCCGATGTCGACATC
>CAZIGP010000723.1:0-2960 GCA_964538425.1 uncultured Pirellulales bacterium
TAAATCAACTCTTGTCGCAATTCACTTTTTAATGGCACTCTCTTCATCCGGCAACAACCACACAGGAATTCGTTTAGGTTTGCCGCTACGATCAATGCAAGCAACTATAGAACGTCCTCGCGCAAGCAATTCTTTATCGCGAAACACTTCGTATTGATGCTCAATCCGTGCCCCTTTGGCTTTAACCACAGTAGTGCGAAGGGTCAACAAATCGTCAAACGAAGCCGGTAAAAAATATTCGCAGCCGATGTCGGCCACAACCAGTAGATAGCCTTGTTCTTCAACGGTTCGATAGCTATGTCCGGCGGCACGCAGCAGTTCGGTTCTGCCTAACTCGAAATACGTGAAATAGTTGGCGTGATGCAACCGACCTTGACCATCGGTTTCTTGATAGCGAACTCGAATTTGAATTTCGTGCTGGCGAAGCATTCCAATTTTTATTGAAGCAATTCTCGCCAGCCTTCACAAGAAATTTCAGTCCAAGCAGACTGAAATCGATTACGACGAGCCAAACGCCTAACTTCGAGCGATTGTTTATCCACCACGGCGAGCAATCGCTGGGTCAAACTACGAGCTTCCAGCACATAAGCTTGCGGTGTTTCAGCCAGTCGCCAACGCCTCCAGCGATCTAATCCTGGGTGCTCACTCAGCACGAGGCACATCCGAGGGTCCGATTTTTTCACTGCCACAACAGTTGCACAAGCTTGGCATCGGTCTTCTTGGATCGCGGTTGGCGAAACGCTCATTCCACATATCGAGCAAACGACCATGTGCTGACGCAATACTGGCTCACTCGTAATTGGACATGGCTCGGCCAAATTAGCAGCGATGCGCTGGCCTGTAATGTTGCAAACCACGGTTTCGTTGCGCAACATTCGGCAATGCGTGCGCTCGCAAGTTACAATTTCCTCTGCTGCAGCCATCCGTCCGTCGTCGGTCTTAGCCACGCGATATGTTTTAACACCTGTTTCAGGGCAAATAAATTCTGGCGGTTTCAATCGCTCAGCCCAATCGGCAAACGAAATATCGGTGGATTGATCCCCAATCGTAAATCGCAACTTGCCTTCGGCGAAACATCGCCAGATGATTTCTGTTTCAATCGATTCTGGATCCAGCGTTTCGCCATTATCACGGCAATTTTCGATCAATAGCCAACGGGCGCGATCAACTAAGCGGCTGAGTATGGCCGACGAAAATCGTTGAGGCTTTGTACCGCTCACAAAATTTTCGGATTTCAGTTCGCTTGCAATGCTTGGCTCCAAAGGTAAGCCATCATCGCCAAGAAAAAGCTCGATCAGCGCCGAATTGGATGCCGCAACAGCCGATCCAGTATTCTTCGCTTTAAGGTGAACGATTGGTCGAAGCTCCAGTGCGCACCCAGCCAAACGCACGTAACCGCCCAGCACTTGATAGGCGGCATACAATCGGGCCGACAATTCCGCAATCGAAGGCGATCGATGCTTCGACAATAAATGCCGCAACTCACAGGCTTCTGTGCTTTGCTGGGTGCGGTGCAGGGCCGTAGGAAGCGTGATGCGGGCGGACGGGGTCAAAACAGCCATGCGTAAGCTACTCGGGGGCCTGGACGGACAATGCAGTTCCATGCTGCCACAAATCGCAACCGTGCACTAATAGAAAACGATACCATGGTTGCCGCTACGTGCAAGATGGAAGAATCGGCAAAACCGGAACTTCTTGACTGGCTTGAAGTTACAACCCGCACGTATCTCAGTTCTTCCAATCGCACGGGCCCGTCAGAATCAGTTCGCTTCGGAACATAGCCAGGCATAAACACAAATTAAAAAGCCCCAGTTGGTTCAAATGCCGCTCTTGCCGCGGCCGAATAATGCTACGTAATATGAAATCGTGTTCGCGAATGCCTGCGCTACCGTGGCGCGGCTGGACTAGAGCCGGCGGATAACCTCGACTGGTCGAGGCGGTCCAAAGGATGGCTTCGCGCGAAAGGAGGTGTTCCTTGTGTAGTGGAAACCAGAGGTGGCTCGTCTGACGAGCAGCCGACGGGCTGCTAGTGCGAGCTGTGTCGCATGTTCTGCGGGCTTTGCCCGTCAGGCAGCCGATAGTTTAAGTTAGTTCCAGAAACCGGCCGAGGCAAAATGCTTCGGCCGGTTTCGTTTTTTTATTCGCCTTGGCAGAATGATGAGAGCAAAGCAACCCTCGCATCTCTTAAGGCACTTCATTCGTGAATTCTTATCCCAAAGTCGCTCAACTGAAGGACGTCGTCACGTTGCGATCGCGGCTGGCAGAACTGGGAGTGGAGTTGCCAGTTGATGATCGAATCCTAACCACTGAAGAAGGCTCCCCTTTGTCTGAACCGTTGGTTGTCGGTGGATTTAAAATCGGCAATCGATGGTGTATTCACCCCATGGAAGGCTGGGATGCCAACTCAGATGGTTCACCGTCGGAATTCACCTTACGACGTTGGAAACATTTTGGACTAAGTGGAGCTAAATGGATTTGGGGCGGCGAAGCAGCAGCGGTACAACCAGACGGCCGAGCCAATCCGCGGCAAACGCAAGCCGTTCTCGCAAATAAAATGGGCTTAGCAGCGCTGCTCGAAATTTGCCGCACTGCTCATCGAGAAACATTTGGTAACGATGACGATTTTTTTGTGGGCTTGCAGTTGACTCATTCAGGGCGATTTTCACGTCCTAACAGTAAACAACTCGAGCCGAGGATTGCATATCATCACCCATTGCTTGATGCAAAGTTTGGCATCGATCCCAAAGACACAAGTGTGGTGTGGACCGATTCTGACTTGGAACGATTGATCGACTCCTATGTCATCTCCGCCGGACTAGCGCGAGATGTCGGTTACCAATTCGTCGACATAAAAGCTTGCCACGGGTACTTACTGCACGAGTTTTTGAGCGCCCGTATTCGGCCCGGCAAATTCGGCGGCGATTTAGCGGGACGGTCGCGCGTGCTATTCACCGTGATTG
>CAZIGP010000724.1:0-2956 GCA_964538425.1 uncultured Pirellulales bacterium
CCTCGATTGAGCAATACTGGTTCATGCCCACGGTCGCACAAGCATTTGACGAGCCGCGGGCCTAAAAACCGGCGGCCACCAATGATCAAAAGTTTCATTTACGTTGTCTCCCAAGAAATCGCTACAGCTTGATGGCTGCGTGCCGACTCAACGGCTGCAAGTGATATCCGTAGCGAGGCAATCGCGTCGGAGGCCGTTGCAACGTTGGGCGCGCCATCCAGCACGATGGCAGCAAAATCGCCGATCTCTTCACGGAACCACAAATCTTTTTGATTGCCCTGGCTGTGTCGGTATCCGCTTGCGTCAGCAATCGCGAACCAGGGATCAGCCAGATTGAGCTGAATCACACCTTCAGAACACATGACATTCAATTCGATCCGCCCTGCGGCAGGATGCGAAGGAGGAACACAAGCGGTTACCTCGATCGCGCCGATCACTCCGTTGGTAAAACGGAGAAGACTAAAAAACGTATCTTCTGAATGGTAATTCATTTGCCGTAGTTTTCCTTCGGCACTCTCCGAAAAGACTCGAGCAGGTTCTGCCTGAGCAATCCAGCGCATTAAATCGATCACATGGCAACCTCGAAAAGTGATGATCGACATTTCCACGTCTTTGATTCGATCTTGCTGTGAGGGAGTTCCTTGGAAAACGCAGTTGATGCTGATTACTTTTCCTAGCTTACCCGAATCGAGCAACCGCTTGGCTTCACGGCAGCGGTGATCAAAGCGATACAGATGCCCTACCATGAAATGAACGCCGGCCTTCTCCACCGCCTGATTCATGGCAACGGCGTCGGACATGTTCATGGCCATGGGCTTTTCAATCAAGATGTGCTTACCCTGTTTCGCTGCTTCCAAAGTAGGTTCGAGGTGAGCGGTTTCAATCGTGCAGATGCTCACCGCATCGATGTCTTTGCGATTCAGCAACGATTCGAGCGAGGATTCCGCATCGCAGTGAAATTCATAGGCGAATCGCTGTGCTGTTTCTGCGCGAACATCATAAGCTGCGACCACTTTAGTTCTCGGTGAGTGATGCTGGTAGGCAACCGCGTGCCGCCGTCCCATGTTTCCGCAACCAATAATGCCGACATTGATGTTTTTCATCGACTGATGGACCTTGATAAGCATTCGTTTGGAAAATCAATTGGATTCTGAATGTACGGAAGAATCCAATCGGAGCTGTGTTCGTAAAGGTAATGTGGTAAGGTTAGTTCTGGTTGCGGTGCAGGCGCTACAGATTCCGCCACCGAACCTGCGGCAGCGATCTCATTACTGGTGACGTCGAAGACCCACGATTGATCTGCCAGTTGTCGTTGAGTAGCGATATGCTTCCATTGTTTAGCCGCCTGAGACAACCGAGTACGAATATCCCTGCGAGTGATCGCCTCGCCGCCGGCTGGAGCATTGAGAACAATGACGCAGCCATTTCCCAGGGTATGAATCGTATCAGTTCGCCGCGATTTTTCAGCTTTAATTTCGAACAACGGCCCTCTGGGGTTTCCAGTTATGTCTCGTTTGCCGACGCCGTTTTGAGGAATAATGACCGAGCCGCCAGCATGCACGTATGAGTGAAGGTTTGCTGCCAGTTGATCGGAAACAAACGACAGCGTTGGAATGGCGATCGCCTTGAATTTCCGAACAGTTTTCGGGTCGCGTTCGGCGGCGCGGCCAGATAAAAACTGAACATGAATTCGGGCTGTTTGAAGCTCGGTGAAAGTACTCAACACCCTGATCCATTCTGGCGTGCCCATCAAGTCGTAGGGAACCAAGATGCCTACTTCTGCAGGCGGCGGGGTAAACCGACGGCACGCTGAAATGTTCCGCAGATTATCGAGCATTGCCTCCCAACGCTGAGGACCAAATGCACTACGGTGAGGATTGCCTGACATTGCTCCACGATAGGCACTGTTGCGCATCGGGTAATCCACCGGCCAAAGATAAAATCCTGCAACTCCCTGGCGGAGCACTTCATCGAACCAACGACGGATGGCATTTTTTCCAGCGATGTATTTAGTTCCTGCTGCCGTAATGTTGGCGCGGATACTGACCATGGGTGGCCGTTCTGTTAGGTCGGCAAAGAGCCTCGCCGCGTAAGCAACATATGGATCGCGTAGCGGCGTTTCTTCAATATAGCCGGGCCGAACCGCGACACCGGGATGATCAAAAACATCGTGCATGGCCTCATAGTCTACTGGCGGCAGCGTATGCATGTTGCCAATAATCAATCCGCGAGGCGCTGCAATTTCACGCAACACATCTGACATCACCTTGAGCACGCGTGCGTGCTGCTGCCGAATAAAACGGGCTGCTTTAAACTGCGACAATTGATCTTGGGGAGATTTCGGAGCATCTTGCAAAAGCGTAGATCCCGAAACTTCTTTTAATACTTCTGCGGTGCGTGTGGGCTTTCGTTGTGCAGAAACCATGAACAGTGCTAGCGGAGAGAGTGGACACCAGACGACCCAAGGTTGACGGTCACGATTCAGGATCGGTTGCCCATAAACTGCCTCGGCTCGCTCGACCCAACCCCGCATCTCAAGCACTCGATTACGATATAACCGCTCAAATGCCGGAAACTCTTCTGGAAGGAATGGCAATGGAATCTGCAGCGCTGGCGCTTCGAAAGTAGGGACAATCCCATATTTGCGACAGAGAAGTAGATGTTCAAACAAGCCATTTCCAAGTGAATCGGCATAAGCAATGCCAGCCTCTTTTAACATTTTGGCAGAACAATCGGGACCACAGTTTAGATCCCGACGATAGCCTCCAACGCGAAGCAAATACCGACCTGATTCTAAGCATCCGTTTAGAAGATTTCGTTGTAAATTGCGTGTGCGAGTTACAATTGGATTGTATACAGGCTGACGCGAACTACGATCAGAAACACGTCGGTAAGCTTCTACGTCATAGGACACCGGAACACCTGGCTGAGCAACCACGGTTTCACACAAGGCATA
>CAZIGP010000725.1:0-2951 GCA_964538425.1 uncultured Pirellulales bacterium
AACCGAAATACCCACATTCATGGCGGGTCGAATGCCGGCGAAGAACAAGTTGGGCTGCAGGTAGATCTGGCCGTCGGTAATCGAAATCACGTTCGTCGGAATGTACGCCGAAACTTCGCCTTCCAGCGTTTCGATAATCGGTAGCGAAGTGAGCGAACCGCCGCCGAGCTCGTCGCTGAGTTTGGCCGAGCGTTCGAGCAGGCGGCTATGAGCGTAGAAAACGTCACCAGGGTACGCTTCACGTCCTGGAGGCCGTCGCAAAAGCAATGACAACTGGCGGTACGCTTGAGCTTGCTTCGACAAGTCGTCGTAGACAATCAAAGCATGTTCGCCTTTGTACATGAAATACTCGGCCATCGCCGTACCGGCGTACGGAGCTACGTATTGCAGCGGGGCAGGCGTGCTAGCACCGGAAAGAATGACCGTGGTGTAATCCATCGCGCCGTGCTTTCGCAAAGCTTCGATGGTATTGGCCACCGACGAATCTTTCTGGCCAACCGCGACGTAGAAGCATTTCACGCCGCTATTTTTTTGATTGATAATGGCATCAATGCCAACTGCCGTTTTGCCTGTTTTGCGGTCGCCAATGATCAGTTCCCGCTGACCGCGGCCGATCGGCGTCATGGCATCAATGGCTTTGATACCGGTTTGTAGAGGTTCTCGCACTGGTTGGCGACCGGCCACACCTGGGGCCAAGTATTCGAGAGGGTTGCCCAACGGATCGAGCACGCGACCGATGACGGCATCACCCACGGGTACGCTGAGCAAGCGACCAGTGCTGCGCACTTCGTCACCTTCTTCAATTTGCAGGTAGTCACCCAAAATGATGACACCCACCGAATTTTCTTCGAGGTTGAAGGCCAACCCTGTGGTACCGTTGGGAAATTCGACCATTTCACCGGCCATCACGCCCGACAAGCCATACACGCGCGCGATACCGTCGCCAACCTCCAGCACGCGTCCGACTTCTCGGACGTCGATCTGCGATTGGTACTGTTCAATTTCCTTCTGGAGAACTGAAGCTATTTCGTCGGCTTTGAATTTCATGAACGCTCCTACTCAACATCTTTTCTCGCAGTTGTTTCAACTGCGTGGCTATGGACCCATCAAACACCCGATCTTCTACCCGCAGCACGATGCCGCCGATAAGTTCAGGGTGAACTTGTTTTTCTAATACCGGTTGTAAATTCAAACGGCTTTGCAATTCACTGACAATGCGCTGCTCGGCCGCGCTATCGAGCGGTTCTGCCGTACTGACCATCACCTGCACTCTTTTTCGCACTTTGTTGTATTCAAAGTGGAAAGCCAGATGGATCAGCCGCAACATGTCTAACCGACTATGTCGAGCAACCACTTTTAGAAAACTGACAAATAGTGGCGAAGCTTGCTTGCCAAATGCCTTGTCGATCATCGCTTCCTTGACTTGCTCATCGACGAAGCCTGAAGCCAGCACCGCATCGAGCTTCGGCAAGCGATTCAACACATCATCCACGAGCGAATCAAATTCCGCGAGTACTGCATCGGTTTGTTTGGCGGCTTCCGCCGATTCAACCAGCGCTTGCGCGTACACCGTGGCAGCCCGCCAGAGCCCTGTATCATACGTGGGCAGGCGGGAAAACAGTCGCGGTGATGTGGTGGTTTGTTCCATGCTACTAAATTAAGGCATCTACTTAGCTGCCGATGTGTTGGTCGCCAGCTATTTTCCTTTTGCGATCAAAACTTTCCTCAGTTTTTACTTGGCGTTGCCGCCGCAAACTTGTTGAGCGAATCCTGCACAAGGCGAGATCGCTCTTCAGGCGTCAACTTTGTCGAGATTACTTTACCGGCCAGCGCGATCGCCAAATCGGTGCTGCGTTCGGATAATTCCTTTACGGCGGCATCAGTCGCCGTGCGGATGTCGCGCATGGCTCGGTCATGTTCGGCTTGCGCCGCCGACTTGGCTTCAGCGACGATCTGCTGCTTCGTGTGTTCGGCATCGCGCCGAGCTTCGTCGAGCATTTCGCGCACCTGGTCGGCTGCTCCAGCAAGCTTCTTCTCATACTGGGCCAGCATCTCTTTGGCTTCATCCTGCGCTCGCTGCGCGGCAGCAATATTTTCGGCAATATTGTGTTCACGCTTTTCGAGGGCCGCAGAAATTGGTCCCCAAGCAAACTTCCAAAGAATGGCAAACAGCACCAGGAACACAATGAGTGTCCAAAATGCTAAATCGCCATCAATCGCAAGCGGATTGGGACTTCCACCATGAGCGTCATGACCGTGCGCCGCTTCCGCATCGGCCGCCTGGGCAATAACACCCAGCGGCCCCGTAAGCAAGCTCACGACGAGCGTCGACTGTCCGATGTAACCAAGCAATCTGTCCATGTTCAGGATCTCGAATCGTTGAACTACTTGTTGAACAACATGCACACGATGAGCGCGAAGAACGTAGCACCTTCGATAAGGGCTGCCGCAATAATCATCGCCGTTTGAATGTTACCGGCCACTTCTGGCTGACGAGCCATGCTCTCAACCGCCGAGGAGCCAATTTTGCCGATGCCCAAGCCGGCGCCCAAAATCACCAAGCCAGCGCCGAAAGCACCGCCGAGGTAAAAGCTGAAGCCGTTCGTGCTGTTTGAACCACCAGGCGACTGTGCATCCTGGGCGAATGCAGGGCTGGCGACCAAGAACATAACCAGGCAAAGCGCTGCGATAGTAACTAATCTGTTCACTGCTCTTTTCTCCTATAAAAACTTTGGGTGAATGCGATTGCACCAGGGCCACACCCCTAGATGCTTTAATGCGGATGAACCGCCATGCCAATAAACAAAGCGGACAAAAACGTAAAAATGTAAGCTTGCAAAAAGGCCACGAACAATTCGAGCATGCTAAGTGCCACTGCTCCGAACACGCTGACAGGCATTACGCCATACCAAGCGATATGTCCGGCAGTGGCTGCGATAAAACCAACGACG
>CAZIGP010000726.1:0-2950 GCA_964538425.1 uncultured Pirellulales bacterium
AATGTTGTCGTAAATTGTCAAATTTGATTACATCGGTCCATCGCCTTTCCGTAGCTGGGGATGAAGAATTGCAGCATTCGTTTTGGTTAGCGGCAGATCATCTGACTGCGGTGCAACCTCGGGAAGGTGTCGCAACTGTTGGTGCTCTCCTCGCATTATTAGGACTTTGTGTTTCTCGCATGGAAGGGAAGCAAGAAGCCGCTCTGGTTGACGACATCGCTCATCAAATCCATCGGTTATTGCTTTCGCGAGTCAATGACCGCATTAGCATTAATGATGTTGCGCGGCAGCTCAGAGTTAGCCCGACGCGAGCTAAAGAAGCTTTTCGAAGGGCGTTCGATTCGGGAATCGTTGCATATCATAATCAACTCAAGATATGGCAAGCAAAGCGGTTACTTTGCGATCCCTCGCTGACAGTCGATCAAGTCAGTCATCGCCTTGGTTTTTCAAGTCACTCGTATTTTAGTCGTGTCTTTCTGCAACATACCGGCGAATCTCCGTCTGAATTTCGCAATCGAAATACTCGGCCCGGTAGTTCGTGATTTCGGATAGTCTAGGTTTTTAATTAACAGCCGAGGCTTCGCTGCAAACGGCCTGGATTAGGCCCCGCATATAGCCAACTGCAAACAAACGGCCTAACATTGTATATCCGCTAGCATCTCCGGCTTCACCTACTAAGACGGGCACATGATCGGGGCGCATCACGCCTTGAAAACCAATGTCACGATATGCTCGCATCGCAGCTGGCATATTTGTTTGACCACAGTCGTGAAATGTTTCTTGAAATGACGGCGTACAACCAACAACGTCGCGAAAGTGTACAAAGTGAATGTGTGGCGCTAAGCGATGGATTGCAGCAGGCACACTCACGCCCATTTCGGAAAAGCAGCCCTGACAAAAACAGACGCCATTGAATGGGCTAGGCGTAAGTGCGAGCAAACGCTCAAACTGCTCGACGCTGCCCATGATCCGTGGTTGGCCGTGCAAATGAAGCAAGCCGGGCGGGTCATCAGGATGCATCGCCAGCTTAACGCCAGCCTGCTCTGCAAGAGGTACTATGCAATCCAAAAAATATTTTAGATTGCTCCACATTTCATCTTCTGTAATTGCCGTATCGCTGTTCTCACTTGAGGTGCCTTGTAAATATTCCGCCAAATCAAAGCGATTAACGAGCGCACGGCCTCGATCAGGTACGTTGTAGCGAGTACGCGTCATATCGCCGGTCGACATAAAATTGTAACAAAGCACCGGTATTCCTACGGCGCCCATACTACGAATAAGCGTTTGGATGAAGTTGATACTTCGATCACGTCCTGGTAAGCCAAGCACTATATCTCGTAACGGAAGACCGCCCTCAATGACAGACAGCGTCATGCCTGCTGTATTTACTTGATCGCGTAAGCGAATTACGTCATCTACTTCACACCCTGGACAACGTCCTACTACATCGGTCACACCAATTTGGCATGCCAACTGTAAATTAGATTCATCCAGTGGCGTAATGACCATTCCAATGCGCATCGTGCTCTTCTTTGTTAGAAATTAACAAACCAACGCATTGAATGTCGAGTTGTGCTTTTTTGAAACTTCAAGTTGTACGGATTACAAAGCCAACGCGCAACGTACCCGTCTGTTCGCGGCAACAACCAGCCAAAATCCCATCTATGGCTTTGATAAACTAGTGGAATTGCGGGTTTGACTCGGACAACCGGGTGAGTTGCACCCATGAATAGTTTTTGGTCGGTGTAGTAGTATGTTGAACCGATATGGACGAATACCTCGTGATTCAAAACATGATCGGATTTGTCATACAAATCTGCACAGAGACTATTGATTGCCACTTTTATTTCCGCCCCTGAATTAAATGCCGCTGCTAAATCGCTAATTGATCCCGATAAAGTGATGCCATTGGCATCATGGCTCAGAACTTCTGTCCATCGATCGTTTACACAATAACGATAGAAGTCAAAATTGTAGATGAAGTTGCTGCTAGGGGCATTGGTGTCCAAATCAGCTTTACTTAACGTTTTATAACGGCCTTGATAATCCTGATCACAGTTGTCAGAAATGGGAGCTTTGCCTGGCAATTTTCCATCTAAATGAGGGCGTGCAATCGCTTGCTGAGCATCCTGATTGTAGAGAAAGAAAGACATCGATTCCCGTGGACCAAAACCATTAGGAATTTCTACCGGCATGCGAAGATTGCAAACGCCAGCAATCCAACGATCTTCCAATAAATAAGTAATTCGAAAATCGACAAATTCTTGAATCAATTCATTACAGGAAGAATTTACGTCGACATGCTCATTATGTCGAAATGATGTGCCTACTCGAAGATCGGCCCCTCGTTGGATAGCAGCGCACAACGCGGAATTGTTACCGGAGTTTATCGTCCGATCTTTGCTTAACTCAAGAACACATTCCCACGCCGCTTTTCGATTGTTTGATTTAGATAACGGTTCTGTAGGGTCTTTTCTAATTGACCGAGCAGACGATCCAGATCTTAAAATAGCTTTCTGTTGCATCATGTTAGAATGTCATTATTAATGAATAAAATGCGCGTCGTAACGTAGCGCGGCATTCAAAAATCACCTTATCAAGTGAAAAGATCCGCTAGAGCGAATGATTAAACTGAAAAGCAAATAGGTCTGCATTCTTAAGTACAAATCGCAATCGGACTGGTTTACCGACCAAATCGTCCAGATTCGTGCCCGACCTCCAACTTACCGACTTATCGATGAAATCGCCCGAAAGTTGCTCACAATTTGCCAGCTCAAAATTCTTAATCGGATTACCATCTACATCTTGTATCTCCGTAAGAATGCTGCCATCCTTTTCCAAAGTCTTGAAGTTAATTGCTAACTTCGTCCCATCAAAAATGATCGGCTTAGTTACGATCTCGCCCCCCTTCGCAGAAGCTCGAATGGACACAAAACCGTCGACGCGATAA
>CAZIGP010000727.1:0-2926 GCA_964538425.1 uncultured Pirellulales bacterium
GAACGCTCGACGGCTCATGCCGGCGCACACCCGGGCCTGGAAGCTGCCGATCTCAGTCACGTGAATGCTCATGGCTTAAGCACCATTGCCGATGATCGGTATGAAGCCCAGGCCATCTCTGCCCTGCTAGACGATGTGCCGGTGACCGCACCCAAAAGCTATTTTGGTCATCTCGGTGCTGGCGGTGGGGCATTGGAGTTGGCTGCCTCAGTGTTAGCACTACAAAACAACCAAGTGCCAATAACGCTGAATTACACTCAACCGGATACGGCGTGCCCTGTGAACATTGTCTATAGGGAACCACTGAAAACCAATCGGCGCGCAGCTCTAAAGCTCAGTACTTCTCGCCTCGGCCATGCCGCAGCACTCGCCATTGCGGCTGAATGACACCACAGCGACACAGCGAGCATGCGGTACCTATTCATGCCTACTTCAGTAAATCGATCAAATTGTTCTTAGTATCCGTCCACAATACCGCTGGCTTCAATGTCTCGCCAGCATCAGGCACTGTGGCATAGGCCTGCAACTCTTCAACTAGTTTGTCGTCGCGTGTGAGCATAATCCAGTCCGCTCGATATGCTTCGTTCGGCCCCCCTTCATTGCTTACAAAGATTTGCCGCAACTTAAAACGCTCGGCGATGCCGCGTACGATCGGCTCCAAATCGACGTGACGATTCGAAATATGAACAGCAACCGCCCCGTGAGCGCCTCCAGCGTCGGGTGTGGCGAGATGATTTAAATAAACGCTGAACGCTTCCTCGGTCAATAAGTGCACAGGAATTGCATCTCCGCTAAATGCATCAAGCACCAGCACATGAAATCGCTGCGGCTCTTGTTCCCGCTCAAGTGTCAATCTCGCATCGCCCAACTTGATGTCATACTTACCCTGACAGTCTTTTAAGTAGGTAAACCATTTTCCCGGTTCGGTGATGTCGATGACTGCTTGGTTAATCTCGTAAAAACGAATGGAATCATTTTTGTCGAGATAAGCAGCTAACGTACCAGTGCCTAGACCTACCGCACCCACTCGTAAGCCCCCAACTTGCTCAGCTAGCCGGCGATAATACCCAATGGCTAATCCCACACCACTACTAGGACTATAGTAAGTCGTAGGAATGTGGCGCCGCTCGGAGGCGATAAATTGCAATCCATGCGTAATACCACCATGCATCAAACGATAAGAATCGTATGCGCCAACTTCGGCATTTTCATCACTACGGTCTTCGATAACCGATAATGTGCCAAAAAAATTTCGTACTCGATACCGTGTCGTGGTACTCCTATCATCTAAGTATCGCAAGACGTCGTAAACACCAACCCCCGCTGTTAGCAACACCAATAAAGCAAAGATGGGAATGGCCCACACCAGAGACCCGGTGGCCGCTCGTCGCTGGGATCCCATGTAATTTACTAATGAGCGAACAATAATGCCGATGGCGAGCAAGTAACCGAAAAACAATACCAGCTTGAACTCGAAATAAGTCACAAAAACTTGTGGCGCGACAACGCTAACCAGCAACCCGCCAATAGCCCCGCCAGCAGAACTCATCAAGAAATACGCAGTCAGATGCCGCGGATGCGGCCGAATACGCACTAACTCGCCATGGCATAACATGCAGATGCCAAACATCGCCGACATATTGATGGCAAGGTATGTCCAAAAACCGAGATTGAAATCTGCCGACCTCGGTAGCTTGCTTGGTGGCGTGCCCCTCCATTCCAAAATTTTGTGTTGAATTTGTCTGAAAACACTCCCCGGCGTACCGCAATGGTAAACCTCCACACTTAAACCGGTTGAAAAAACTGCCGCTACCACGTAAATCGCCAACAGCGTAAAAACTGCATACCACGGCGGTTGATACCAAGTTGAGCGATCAAAGGCGATAATGAGCGTGACCAGGTATAATGACAGCGGTATGACCCAGAGGAACGGCATCGGCGTGACGTCCGTTGTCACGTGATTCGTCGCGGCTAAAAAGGTAACCGACGCAAAAGCTGGTAGCACAATCCAAAGTGCAACTTGCCACCAAGAAGGGTTGTGAACGAGCTCGACTGAATGGAACGTAGGCGTGCTGTTTGTCGCATCAATGATCGCTGACTCCGGCTTCTTACTCCCTGATTCCTGCTGCAACATCACCCAAATACTAATCGCTGCCAGCCCACACAAAATTCCATATAGAACAAATCCGCCCGACCAAAAACTTGCTTGCTGCGGAGCATCATAGATTCGCTCAAAGAGAAAAGGATAGCTGAGCAGCGCAAGCAGCGAGCCAAAGTTCGACAAAGCGTAAAGACGATAAGGAATTTTCCCCGGAAACGTGCGAGCAAACCACGCCTGCACCAATGGCCCAGTGGAAGAAAGTACAAAATAGGGCAGTCCCACCGTGGCAGCTAATAGCGCAAGGATCCGCCCCACAGGATTGCTGCTGTCGGTTGGCTTCCAGTCATCGCTGGGAACGATACGCAAAAATACAATCGATAAAATTGCAGCGATAATCAAGATTAAATGCACACCCGCCTGTTGTTTTGGCCGCAACCACTTGACGCTGAAATGAGCATAGGCATAGCCGGCAAACAACAGGGATTGAAAGAACAACATGCACGCCGTCCACACTGCAGGGCTGCCGCCAAACCATGGCAAAATATACTTGCTTACCAGCGGCTGAACTTGAAACAGCAGAAATGCACTGACAAAAATCGTGGCCGCAAAGTTAATTGCCAGCCACCGATCGCGCCCGGCAGAAGTCATGAAAGAGCGGTTGCGTTAAAGCGAATCCGTCCGTGAAAGAAAAGTTGAGACGAAAAATCAAAAGCTATATCAGCAAAAAGAATACCGCGCCGAGGGGGCGAGGAGCAACGGCGAGACTCCTGAGTTCGGCGGTTTGAAACAAGATCGCCCGAGAATAAAGACGAAAAAGAAAGGTCG
>CAZIGP010000728.1:0-2925 GCA_964538425.1 uncultured Pirellulales bacterium
TGCCAATATGGACTGCGACCACTCCAATTTCTTTTTCATCCAATAGCTGTGTTTCTGCGCGAGATCCTTTGGTTCTGCTTCGTCTGCTATCGTTGCTTTGAAGGCAGTCAGAATACAAAGGGACATCGCGATCGATATAAAAAGCCGGTTCATGGTTTCTCCTGAAAAAAGCATTTATGAAAAATTTATCGCATCGGCTTTTGGGATTATCCAGACTTTTGGCAGAGTTGTACAACATCAAACAGTAAGAGGTGTGGCTGCGGGAGTGGCGTTCGATTTCCATTGTTACGACGGCAAAACATCCCAATGGAGGTTTCACGCAGATTGATGCGTCGAAACATCCTTCTCTAAACGCTTGTAAACAAAACCGGTGCAATTCTGACAGGGGTGTGATTTTGCGCTCGCCAGATCGCCGCTAATGAGCGCCAAAGGGCTATTAAGCGGTATTCTGGGACACTGTTGGCGATGTTTATTTGAGGGCAAAATGCCAAAAGTCGCTAGGTTTGACGCGTCGCGCAGGGCTGATTACCTGACGAGGCATATATCCCAAATGCTCCAGGCGGCTGCCGGTATGCCCGTTTGCAACGATGAGCTAAAATTCCAATTGAGGTTTTCGATTTCCAAATATATGGAGTTACTTCACCACCGCTGAAAAGCGGATTATGAAAACAATTTGATCGACGCGCAAGCGTCTAGCTCTGCTTTCCCACGAATACGACCAACTTGGGCTTAACGGCCCATGCAGAAGAAGCGGTGCTTGGACCGCGCTTTCGTTCGCGCATTTCGCGAAACGGGAGCGTCGGCCGGCATCGTTCTTCTGCCCCTTGGTCGGGGTCGTGGGAGCGGTACGGTTCGGCGCTCCTTTTTTTATTGCGCATTCCAAGCTGAACCGTACTCCGCTTCGCGTTTGAAATTTGATGATCCCCCCACTTTCGACAAAACCTTCTTGGAGCAATCGACCATGACGTGGCAGCCACAATCACCACGATGACGAGCTGATCGACGCGAAAGCGTCACCAAGCTTCCCACGAAACGACCACCTGGGCCCTACGGCTCTTGCAGAAGAAGCGGAAACCACGCCTTTGAAAAAAAGAGCGTCGGCTACTACTGCATTGCCTTGGCCAAATAACCGGGGACAGCAGTGTCAGCCGACGCTCTTTTTTTGCGCTTGCAGTGAAGCAAACACCTGCCGTTTCTAAGGTCCGGTCTAGCCACCAACTACACACCTTGCAAAATGACAATACTACTTGCTCTAGTTGTCGCCCTTACTATTGCCCTGTGCTGGATCGCAGCATCCGTTGCAAATCTTCAAGTCATTGACGTCACGCAAGCGGCGCTTACCGTGGTTGCGCTCGGTTGTTTCGCAAAATCTTATAAAACTTTTCGTTTACTTTTATCATCTCTGGCTATTCTGGTCGGGTTCTCGACAGCATTTTGCATTCTGGTCTACGCGGCCGGCACGAGTCCATGGCCATTGACCGACGCCGGACTTGAGGCGCTAGATGCGATAATGGGAATTTCGGCAGAAAATATCGTCAGGCTTGTCGATTCGATTCCGTGGCTCTCGCTGCTGATGCGACTTGCATATTTCTCGATCATTCCCCAGACGGTTTTTGTCTTGGCTTGGTTGGGTTTCACGAATCAGCATGAAACGCTCAACAAATTTCTGCTTCGCTTTATGGTCGCCGCGCTGATTATAGTGCCTTGCTTTTATTTTGCTCCTGCACTGGGAAGCTGCGGAACGGACGCCCCTGCACACTATCAAGGCGTCGTGCAAGAGCTACTCGCACTTCGATCCGGCACGCTGACAACGGTCAGTTGGCGGCATACCGAGGGAATCATTACATTTCCCTCATTCCACGTCATTTGGGGTGTGCTAATCATGTACGCACTTCCGAAGTGGCCCATTCTACTCCTGAATTGCTTGATGATCGTATCGACGATAACCACAGGGATGCACTATGCCATCGACATTGTGGGCGGATTGCTAGTGTGTGCATTTGTGATTCCGATCACCAACCGCTGGGCGGACGTCGCTGACGACGTCATGGCAACACGGCTTATCTCAGTGCAGCTATTTCCGCTTAGCCATCTACGTTTTAAGCGCAGAGAAGCTATGCCGAGGTGCAACCCAGGCGACTCGTAGCAACGCTCAGCAATCCAGGTATCGTTAACATTACCCACAGTTTTTCAATTCCTGCGACAGTGGAACCAACACCAACAACGGCTTGTATGGTGTCGATAGTTTTTCCAGCATTTGCAGCAGTTACCATAACAGAGCCTCCGGGCCGGTCGTCGATCAAGACGATCATGTTTTGCCGTATCGAACTGTAATGGTCGGGTAGTCAAGGGTCTCGAAGCTGACGGCTTTGCTAGAACCGAAGCTCCAAATCTCTCGACACCCGTGCTAGGTGCTGCTGTTTCAAGTCGTCTCATTGGTGGGCTCACCGGTTTCACGCGGCTCCTCCCCACCCGTGGTGACTTCACTGTTGTCAGTGTTGTCCTCATCTTTGTTAGTTTTGGGTAGTGGCTCACCCGTGTCGGCATCGACGGGTTCCTGGCCCGCCAACTTCAACAACTCGCTGAACGTCACAGCGCCACTCTCAATCGGAATCGCACTTGCGATTCGCGGCGCGGAACTTGCATCCGCTCCCGACACTTCGCTACGAGCAAAGAGCGGTCCTAGTACGAGCATCGCACTAGCCATGAGAAATCGGATTCTCATCTTTCACCTTTTCCTTTCTGTCTGGAGTTATTCCTAAACCAAACCTTGTACCGTGCAGTGGCAAGCGCCTCATAAACATGATGTCAAGCTCGGTAGTGTAGGTATCGACTAGGTCAAGATTCGCGCGATACGGCATCACTCTTCAATCAAAATAGAATAGTGCTATTCGATCCAGAATAGAGTCTGCTCACATTCTATCT
>CAZIGP010000729.1:0-2919 GCA_964538425.1 uncultured Pirellulales bacterium
GAAGACGTTTTCCACGTCCACGATCGCATCATCCACTAGCTCGCCTATCGCCACGGCCAACCCGCCCAGCGTCATCGTATTGATCGACATGCCGAACCACTTGAACACTAGGCCGGTGACGACGATCGACAACGGAATCGCGGTCAACGTGATGAACGTCGTGCGGAAGTTCAGCAGAAACAGGAAGAGAATAATGACGACCAGGATACCGCCGTCGCGCAAGGCTTCCACGACGTTGCGGATGCTGAGGTCGATGAACTCTTTCTGCTGATACACCGCCGGGTTGATGCGAATATCAGCCGGCAAAGTGGGCTTGAGCGCTTCCAGTGCTTTCGTAATCAGATCGGTCAATTCGCGCGTGTCCGCTCCCGGTTGCTTGGCGACGACGAGCATCACGGACGGAGAGCCGTTGACCGCTGCGTCGCCACGTTTGATCTGCGCTCCTTCCGCGATCCGCGCTACTTGTCTGAGCAGCACGGGGCGCTCGGCATCCGGCTTAACAACCACCCCTTCCAAGTCGCTGATTTGTTGCAGGCGGCCGATCGAACGAACCAGATATTCATTGTTGGCAATGCTCAGATAGCCGCCGGTTGCATTGGCGTTGCTACGGGAGAGTGCGCCTTCCACATCCTCCAAGGTAACGCCGTACTTCACCAGTGCTTCCGGGTTGACCAACACCTGAAACTGTAGTCTTCCGCCGCCCATCGTGACGACTTGAGCTACGCCAGGAATCGTCAGCAGCCGTTGGCGAACAACCCAGTCAGCGAGCGTGCGCACCTGGATTGGATCAGTCTTGCCACCCTCGCTATACATCCCAACCAGCATGATCTGCCCCATGATTGACGAAATCGGGGCCAACTGAGGTCGAACGCCTTTCGGTAAGCGATCGCCAGCTAGCGCGATTTTTTCAGCCACGATTTGCCGGTCCACGTAAATGTCGGTGCCCCAGGCGAACTCTACATAGATCACCGACAGGCCGATGCCCGACGAGCTTCGCACCGCTTGGACACCCGTGGCTCCATTCAACACCGATTCCAAGGGAAACGTAATCAGAGTTTCCACTTCCTCCGGCGCGAGTCCTGGCGCTTCGGTCATAATCGTGACGCGCGGCCGGTTCAGGTCGGGAAACACGTCGATGGGCAAGTGCGAGAGCGTGTAGCTTCCATAGCCCATCACCACGATCGCCAGCGCGATCGTGAGCATCCGAAATTGAAGTGCAAAACGAATGATGGCGTTAAGCATCAGTGAACCTTCCGTGAGGCGAACTGCCACGCACTAATGGTTATGGCCCGCGTGTGGGTTGATCGCGCCGCCGGACTTGTTTTTGAGTTGCAAATGGATTTGAAATGCTCCCTTGCCGGCAATCACATCACTTGGAAATACCGATCCATCGTTGGCGATCACAGCCGTCTTCTGATCGCGAAACTCGACATGCACCGGCACGCGATGAAAGTGGTCGCCGTTCTGTTGATAGACATAAGTTTCAGCGCCATCGCTCACTACGGCGTCTGCCGGCACCACAATGCGATTCTCCCAGCGCTCCACCGGGACGCTGACTTCCACGCGCTGCCCCGGCTTAAATTGCCATTGCAAAAAGCGATGCGGGCCTTCACTGCGATCCAAGACGACCTTGTTGGGAAGCTTGATGTAAAAATGAAACGCTCGCGATTCTTCGTCAACTTGATCGGCCAAGTACAACAGCTTGAGGCCATTGATCGCCGGCTCGCGACGATTGCGCACCAGCAGATCGACGGACACATTTGCACCGGCCGCCGCAGCCTCGCGCAGTCGCTCGGCGTCTTCCTCGAACGAGGTTCCTTCGATGTACAGCCCGCAGTGATCGGCAATCATGCACAGCGGCGCTCCCGCTTCGACTTGCTGCCCTAGCTGCACGTCGAGCGCGTGAATGTGATACAAGTGATCCCCCGTGCAATCGGCATCGTCCTCGTGTTTAGGGCTGTGAATGGTCAGCGATTTGAGCAAATGGCGCGTTTTAAGAATCTCCTCGATCTGCGATTCTGACAAGCCGTGCAACAACAATGCCTCCCGCTGGGCTCGGATGCGACCTTCTAACTTCTGCCGCTCGTATTTCTGTTCGAGGACGCGCTTGCCTGGCACGATGCCATCCGTGATGGATTCCAGCCGGGTGATTTCGCGATTGACGACATCCAGTTCTTCGGCAGTCTTTAAGAATTCACCTTGGGCCGACACAAGTTCTTCGTGGGTCAAACGAATGTCGAACAGGGGGCTATCAGGACCGATGGCTTCACCTTGGATCACGTACACTTTGGTAACGATTCCACCCAGCGGTGCGGAAATGCGGATTTGGGACTTGCCGGGCCGTTCGACGATCATGCCAGGCAGGGAAATTGTTTTCTCGTAATTCGTGAGCGCAACGGTGATCGGCTGAAAGCCGATGTTCTTGAGAGCTTGGGCACTCAGTTCGACGGATGTAGCTTCTTTATGGCCGGCATGGTCGTGCGCGTGATCGTGGCCATGCTCGTCATGGCCGTGTTCCGCCAGCATGTCATGCTCCGCCGTAGCCGACGATCGCGAGACCCATCGCTTGTATTGTTCCGCCAGCCCCGGCCCAAGAATGACCAGAGCGCCCACGGCCGCAACCACGGCGAGCGCGATCAAAAGGGGACGGTAGCTACGGCGCGTCAAATAGGTCTGCATAATCACCCCGTCGGGCGGGAGTTGTCGAAAATGGCCAAGGGGAACAAATGAAATCGAACGCCTGCACACGCGCAGACGGCACCTGATAAGCAGAGCGCAGCGCGAAGCAAATTGCTACAAGCCCGTTGAAAAACAGCTTGCCGCTGCGCAACTTAGAGGCGCAGCGCAATCTTCAAATCAGCAAGATTTGGTGCAGCAGATGCAGGGGCACAGGGGGATGAAGATCATCCTCCGCAATAC
>CAZIGP010000730.1:0-2915 GCA_964538425.1 uncultured Pirellulales bacterium
CCTCGTGCCGAAAAATTCAACCGACCTTCATGAAGGGAAGCTAATTGGACGAGGTCGCGATAGCCGGCATCATTGAGACGACGCACCGTACTAGTATGTAAGCCAACGTCCGCAATCCGCCCCCAAATGCGCCGCCCCACAAGCACCATCTGGTTATGTTTGATGTGAGCTGCAGATCCTTGATCAAGAACACTGCCGACATCAAAAGCATCATCCGCTTCAATCACAAGCGAGTTTGGACGAACTGCACGCGAGCCTCCCAAATTCAAAATATCGCGTTCTACCAAGAAAGCTTTAGCTTGGCTGCCTAAAACACGAGCCGGAATAGAGTGATTAACAAGAAGTGGATTAGGATCGCTTGCAACATAACCAGCCAATGCTATTTCATTACCCGTCGGGGTGGCACCACCAAATGAACTCGTCGATCGGCTTCGTTCCACCAGCAACTCAAGCTCCAAACGGTGAACTCGATCTAAAAGCTCCGCCGTTTGTTCCGGTTGACTCCTAGTGCGACTACCGACAAAAAATTTATCCTGCCCGGCTTGAATCCATTCGACGCAGTTCGTCAATATCTCTTGCCCCGGCCGCAGTGCTTCACGCCACGCATTACGAAATAGTTGCGTTCTTGTTGCCGGCAGAAATCCTAGCGCCATCGATGCGGCAAGCATCAATCCCAACAGCATCGTGGGAGAAAAAATTCGCTTAGATGAATAAAATGAAACACGCATCGAACTATCATCCCTGACTTCTTGGCACCATTCCACCAAGCCACAACCATTAAAGAAAGACGAATTCACATGGCGCTATCGCCAACCTCCACAAGGTTTCGCCATGATTCAAGATCCTCTAAACAAGTTAGCGCGCCTTCTGCTACAGCCGTGAGAGCATTGGATGCAACCCTCACAGAAATTCCCGTTCGATTCTCTAACCAGCGATCGAGGCCGCTGAGCAATGCCCCTCCGCCACAGAGCACTACACCACGATCAATCAAATCTGCCACTAAGTCTGGACTACAACCATCCAGTGTCGCGCGAATGCTATCAAGAATTGCTTCTAAGGGATCTGCTAAAGCGTCGCCAATTTCGTCGACCGTCAACATAATTCGCTTTGGCAAGCTTGAAGCAATATCAACACCCCGAACTTCAGCGATTGCGCCACGAGCTTCGACATTCGGCGCATCCATTGTTTGAACGTTTTGTGCGGTAGAAAGAAAGGATTGCTTTGTGAAATCATCTCCATGATTATTTTGATCACGGCTCTGCAATGACCAGGTATCCCCAATGCTCATTCGCAATTCTTCTGCCGCCGAAAGTCCAATGCGCAAACCATATTTGCGACGAAGCCAATCAACGATCGCTTGATCCATTTGATCTCCGCCAACGCGGATCGAACGCTGAGCCACGATATCGCCAAGGCTGAACACTGCCACCTCGGTGGCGCCGGCTCCGATATCTACAATCATTCCTGCTACAGGCTCTGCCATTGGCAGTCCTACACCGATGGCTGCCGCTTGGATCACACCAAGCAACATTACCTGGCCAGCGCCAGCGCGATGCGAACTACGATAAATGGCTTGTTTCTCGACAGACGTGAGGCAACCCGATGCAGTAATCAGCACACGTGGACGCAATCCATAACGAGGCGGCTGAGCTTTATTCAAAAAATATCTCAGCATGGCTTCGCATAAATCGATGTCCGCAATCACGCCAGCGCTTAATGGGCGAATTACATTAACCGAATCAGGAGAGCGTCCGAGCATCTGCCGAGCAAGATGACCAACGGCACCGTTGCCTGCCAAGATACGGTTCGTAGCACGTGGGACAGCCACAACCGAAGGTTCATCGACAACAATGCCTTCGCCAGGTAAAGCAACTCGTGTCGTAGCAGTACCTAAGTCAATTGCCAGATCACGACGCAACAGAGCGGAGAAATGGGAGAGCATCCTTGCTCGCTTTTTAAATGAGGTTCGTACTCGGAGTCTTTCACCCGATTACATGCAGGCACGCATCTCTTGCCAATAGGATTGAATCCTGAACTCCACCAAACCTGAAATCTTTCATGGGCATCATCGCCCCACTTGGTGGAGGCGCAGGAGGCACTCTAGCGTCTGGAGAAACCGTAACGCTCAAACCATAAGACTGCAATTCCAAAAACAAGAACAAACACCCAATTGCCAGGCTTACGACCGAAACCAACAGCAGCACCGTAAATACGTTTGGTGGCTGTTTTCGGACCGTTACGCGACCAGCTTCGGTGTTATAGTCGGCTAGCGACATTGTCCCCCCGCTGAATTGGAAATTGTTGATATTCAGGTTCGACCGCAGCGACTGCACTGTCAGGACGACTTTCTACCACGCGCAAACGGCCAACGTACTTGTCACCGCGATATATATCGAGTTTTTGCCCAACTCGGACACCATCATCCGTACCGACAGAAATTTCAACTCGATCCCGTGAAACAGAGCTAATCTTACCGGCAACACGGATCGCGTTCGCATCCAACGGATCATCTAATGTGCGTCCTATACTACTTAACATTGCTTTGGCCTTAGACACATCTGTTGCAAGTTGCTGATTGCGTTCAGTAAGCAGTTCCAATTGTCCCATTGCAACGGTGAGTTTATCAGTCAGCGCAGTGGCCATTTTGATTTGCTTGTCGGTCTCGTTATGTGCCGCAGCGATGTCGCTCCGCAATTTGTTAACTTCAGTAGTAGCATTCGTAAGGTTAACTTGCGTAACTTTTAGTGTTTCGGTTGCCGTATTAAGTTCAACGGATTTTTGAGCGAGTTGATCCGAGGCAGTTTTGTATTCCGTATTGAGTGATTGAATAACGGCTTCCGCTTTTGCTAGCGACTGAACCTTGGCTGTCTTTTCGGCTTCCAATTGTCGGGAGAGGCGTCCAATTTCGTCGTTCA
>CAZIGP010000731.1:0-2913 GCA_964538425.1 uncultured Pirellulales bacterium
TTCCAATTCCGGCTGCCCTGCTACTGGCTCCATCCCCCAAACGAGCCTTCTCTAACAACACAACCCGACCGGCTCGCTTAATCGCCAATTGATACGCCGTGCTGAGTCCGATCACCCCACCGCCCAATACAACAACCGTAAACGGAGACGTTGCCTTTGAAGGGGCATGCTTTACTTGAACCGCAGGCTGTTCGGATCGACCAGTAAACGACGATGTCATAGATGATCGACACATTCGGCAAATTCTTTTTTCTAATTTAACCACCGACTAACCCGCGGCGCTACCCTTGAATGCGGTTTTTCGGATTTCTTACTCATTCGTTTTTGGCATTGTTTTACAAACTCGATGTCCAGATTGCTGCTGACTAAGGAATCAGCGGCTTTCTTCAAGCTGTATTTGCTGATTCTTTAAGAACTCCCTGTGATTTCGCCAACCCGTATAAAGTGTGCCGATACGAGGTAATATCAGCAGCTCTGGCCACTTTGCATGCTACAGGCTAACGATAAATCGCATTTCTGGATAGTTGCATAAAAGTAATTTTATATATTGATATGCATATCAGAGTTAGCTATATTTTAGGTACATGATTGCGACTAAACCGCACTTGGATAGGCAAGAAGCAATTACTTCAACTTCCCGAGACTTTTACACAAGCAATGTGGGGTGAAACAGTAAAGTAGGCTGACGACTATATTTCAAGAAAATATATAAAGACAAATAGTCGCACATTTTGTGCAGAGATCTAAATAATATTTTCCGTTCGAGCATGGAACAGAATATGATACGAAGATCGAAAAGAAATAAGCTGACTTGGATGCGTTGGAGTTTTGTTGTCGCAGCGATATCAGTCAATTTAGTTGCTGTATCAGGTACGGTTGCCAACACCACTGAAAAAGCACCTGCATCGCTAGCTTTTGCAACTTTGCGATGGGAAGGCAAGTACCGATCGAAGGATATGCCAGGCGGAGTCGAAATATCTCCCAATAATGGCGGCGCAATCTACACCATCTCAAGTGATGGCAGTGGCGAAAGAAAGATCGTTGACTTGGGGGGCATAAGTACGTTTCCGCAATTTAGCCCAGACGGCAAATGGATCTATTTCCAATCCAACGCAACAGGCCAATATCAGATTTATCGATGCCATGTTGATGGAAGCGCAGTGACTAACTTAAGCATGCCGCATCAATTGGGTGATGAGTGGCAAACTGCCGCAGGCTGCATACCTTCAAAAAATGGCGAAAAGATTGTCTATGCGGCGACAGCCAGCATTAGTCAAGTTGTCGTTGCGGATGCTGATGGTAAAAATGCCGCGTTTGCAGCGCCAAAGCTTGGCTATACGTATATGGCTCGCCTTAATTCGACGGGTAGTCGCGTAGCTTTCTCAGGACCTGCGGGTGGTTATCGTTTGTTTGTCGTGGACTTGCCCAACGGCGAGCCGCGTTTGATTACTCCCGATCATCCTGAATCATTTGCACCTCAATTTACTCCCGACGACAAAACGATCATTTTTACACGACGTGATGGTGATATCTATCGCATTGATTCAGATGGCCAGAATTTGCGGCGATTGACGAATGGCAATCAATACTGCGATTTCAAATTGTCGAACGAAGACCATCATGGATCGACCGATGGTCCCGGGATCTCGCCCGATGGTCAACAACTTGTCTATGTAGCAATGAGATCTGGGTTGCCTCAGGTTTGTACTATGAATGTTGACGGCAGCAATCAACAGCAGATTACGCAGAGATCGACGCCATGCGGCCGTGTTCAATGGAGCCCAGATGGTAAACAGATTGCGTTTGTATCTTTTGAAGAAGATTATCCGCAACTGTTTGTCGTTGACGCCGATGGAGGCAATCCTCAATGTTTAACAAAATTTCGCGACGGCGGCGTCTTTCATTTTCAGTGGCATCCATAGATAGCTTGAGCAATATTCGCGCATTCGTTTTTTACATTGTGATATTTCAAAATAACATGATGATTATCTAGAAATCACATAGTACAGCACTTCCTAATAGACATCTTCGATAAATCATAGTTTTAAGCAACGTCTTGCTTGGAGAATAAATATGAAGCAGCTGTTTCATTTATGCTTTTTAAGGCAATCTGGCGTGCACAACTGCATTACAGTACGGACTAATCTGTATGGATTTGTGGCGGTCATGTTTATTTTTAGTCAGGCTTTCGCAGCTAGAGCTTATCCAGACGATTCATCAAATAAATTTCTTGCAAATAATGGTCGGGCGAATGCGACAATCGTGATAGGAAAGAATAGCGGGTCTTTTCATCTTTGGGTTGCCGATGAATTACGCCGCTATATCCAAAAACTATCTAATGCGAAATTACCCATCGTTACCGACAATAATGTCCCGGTCAAAGGACCGCTAATATTGCTGGGAGGTCCCAAAGTCAATTCGATGTCCATGGAGGCTCAAGAAGCGCGTCTGGTGAATTTTGATGGTCTTAAGCCAGACGGATTTATCTTGAAGTCGATCGTATTTAAAGGGCGCGATGCTATTGTCATTGGCGGTAATGACGAGGCAGCAACAATGTACGCTGCGTATGAATTTCTCGAGCGGCAAGGTATTGTTTTTAAAATCACCAATGACATTATTCCAGAACAAAAGCCGGATCTCGCACTTCCTACACTCGATGTACGGATGGAACCGATTACCAAGTTTCGAGGAATATTTGATAACCATGCTTGGAACTTTCACATGGGGCTTGATGACTATCGCAAGCTCATCGACCAGATGGCAAAATCCAAGTTGAATGTTCTTCAGTTTGTATGGGGTATGGGTTCGCCCTGGCTGGAGTTTTCCTACAACAACGAAATTGCAGAGCTTACTACAACACCCGAATCTGGCTACCTTGCCTGGGGTCGCGACACGAGATCGCGGGGGTATAGT
>CAZIGP010000732.1:0-877 GCA_964538425.1 uncultured Pirellulales bacterium
AAATGACGCTGTTAGTTTAAGAAGCAATTCGGAGCTGTGCTGCCTTAGGTAAACTAGGCCGGTGTATAGGAATAGGCAGGCACGCTTGACGAGTGATTGGTACTTATGTATAGTGTGTTACGATGTTAAGTAGTCATAAGTTTTAGAATGAAATGCACGAAAATGGCAGCGGCATCAATTAGTGGCGATAAATTTATAAAATGCTTGACATCATCAAACGAACTGCCTAAGGCGAAAATTTTAGTCAATGGGGTAAATGAAAGGGGTATTTCTATGATTACAGGTGTGATTCTCGCACGTAATGAAGAGCGTAATATTGTTGATTGCATTGCAGCATTACGGCCGAACGTCGTTGAAATTTTGTTAATCGACATGGAAAGCAGCGACCGGACCGTCGAGCTGGCAACGCCGCTTGTGGACCGAGTGTTAACTCATCCGCTCGTTCCGAATTTTGATTCTGCTCGGAATTTAGCGATACCTGTTGCTGCTTGTGATTGGCTGTGGTTCGTCGATGCCGATGAGCGCATTCCGGAGCAAACAGGTCAGATTGTTCATCAATTGCTCCGAGAGCGAGGGCATGAGTTCGAAGCGATCAATATTCCGTTCAAAACGTATTATTGCGGCCAGTGGATGCAGCATTGTGGCTGGTGGCCGGGATACACCTGTCCTCGAGTGCTAAAACGGGGGCATTTTGAGTTTGCTCGAACCTTGCACGGTGGCGTTAAGTTCGATGGCCGCGAAATCCGCATCGCTCCCGATGCTAACACTGGAATCGATCACTATAGCTTTCGCGATCTTACGCATCACCTTGAAAAGTTCAACCGTTACACTTCGACGGAAGCATTGCAACTTGCGGAACGTGGAGTCACTTATGATT
>CAZIGP010000732.1:887-2912 GCA_964538425.1 uncultured Pirellulales bacterium
CTGAACCATGGCAGATTGGACGGAGAGCGAGGATGGATTTTGACATGGATGGCGGGTCTCTATCGTTGGATGTCGGTAACGAAGCTCATCGACCATGGCAAGTCATCGGAACAGCAAGGCGGTTTTAGTAGTGCCCCTAAAGATCTCGATGAGTTTATTCAGGCTGTAGAAATAGAATTGGCATCTTTTCGCACACAAACTCCCGAGCTTCCGTTGGGAGTGGTTTGGCGTGCGCCGATCTGGGAGGACACACTTGCAGCGGCAGAATCTCGACAAGGGATTTTCGCTTGCGCGCAGGAAGGGCGGAAACTGACCGTGGAATCGATTTCCGCGGCTGGCGCATCTCAAGCGGTGATTTCGGTAATGGATCGTCTGTTATTAAATGCTCTTGAGCGCTGCCGCCGTGCGCGTCATGTCGTCACCATCACTCAATGGGGATC
The DNA here is from genome assembly GCA_964538425.1 of uncultured Pirellulales bacterium. Classification (GTDB taxonomy): domain Bacteria; phylum Planctomycetota; class Planctomycetia; order Pirellulales; family JADZDJ01; genus JADZDJ01. The sequence goes on from CAZIGP010000732.1 coordinate 1,328, forward strand.
GATCATCGTTCCTCCTGACCGTTGTGCCTGTCGGAATGTGTTGCGACTTCCCGCGGCGATGGCCATTCCTGAGCATTTAATGGGGCACGTGAATGCGTATGATGAGGTTTGGATTGAGAATAGCGACCAAGCGCACGCCTTGCGAACCTTGGGAGCAGCGCCGGAGCGCCTGCGAGTCGTCACTTGCTTCGAGCAAGATCAGGATTGCTTGGGCACAGCAGCTATTTCTTCGCTCGAATCAGAGATTGATCGCATCGAAAAACTTTTTAATCCACCCTCGCTGCCGAGCGCGGCTGTCGATCAAATCGGCGTATCGCTTGAAGGAGAGTTTTTTGCCGGGCATAGTTTTTCGAATCTCAACGAGCAGCTTGCCGCGCGACTTTCCGACGAACCATCGGTGGCGCTTGCTTTACAACGAACACGTCGGCCATGTGCCCCCGAGATTCAATCATCATCGACTCGCCGACTTGCTCCTTACTTTCGACGATTTCTAGATCGAGATCCAGACATCGTTGTGCGGCACGCCTTTCCACCGAATTGGGAAAAACCGATAGGGAGCCGCTGGGTTCATATTCAACCTTGGGAATTTGGTAACCTGCCTAACGATTGGTTGCCTCACTTGCGTGATGAAGTTGATGAAATCTGGGTGATGTCGAGGTATGTGGAATCGGTGTATCGCCGGAGCGGCGTTGCTCCTCATAAACTTCACTATGTTCCTTGGGGAATTGATCCTGAGATTTTTAAACCCGATGTTCCCGCGAGATTATTACCAACAGATAAATCATTTCGATTTTTATATGTCGGCGGAACGATTCTGCGCAAGGGGTTTGATCGTGTGCTCGCTGCCTATCTGGCTGAGTTCACTTCGCAAGACGATGTGTGTTTAGTTATCAAAGATGTCGGCACACAAAGCTTCTATAAGCCCGATAGCATGCGTGAGCAGATCTTAGAAGCGGCAAATCAACCGGGCAATCCTGCCATTGTTTATCTCGAGGAAGAAATGACGCCGGGGCAATTGGCGAGTTTGTATGCTGCTTGCCACTGCTTTGTCGCTCCTTATCGTGGCGAAGGATTTGGTTTGCCGGTTTTGGAAGCCTTGGCGTGTGGATTGCCGCCGATCGTGCCGACGGGTGGACCGACGGATGATTTTATCGATGGCGATTCGGGATTTTTGCTGCCTACTTCAATTGTTCCGGCCGAGGGTGTAACCAATTTGTGCGGCCCTGCCACGGAACTTCATATTTCACTAGAAGATTTGCGCAGTGCCATGCGGCGTGCGCAGTCGGATCCCAACCATACCAAAAAATTAGGCTTGCAAGGCAGTTCGCGGGTTCGTCGCGAGTTTACATGGGATAATACCGTCGCCCGAATTCTTGAGCGGTTGCAAATACTCAGTAACAAGCAGAAGGTTCAGCCTGCGAATGACGATGCAAAAACAACGATCAATTCATGTCGGCTTGGTGTTGTCATTCGTGAAGTATCCGATGTTTGTGAACTGATTGACTCATTAGCCCGAATTCGTCCGTTTGTTAATCAAGCTGCAGTGATTTACAACGGTGATGATTCGAGAGTGTCTCAAATTGTA
>CAZIGP010000733.1:0-1340 GCA_964538425.1 uncultured Pirellulales bacterium
TTTTGCTGATACTCTGTCTTCTTCGGCTGCCGGCGTATACTATTCAGGACGCCCAAGCTGACCAGAGTTTTGATGCTTCAGTGTCTTATCCCACTGAGAGCACGCAGGATCTTTCTTCTGTCTATCAAGGCTCCTCGTCTAACTCCGTGTCTCAAGGCCCCATTCAGCTTGTGGCGGGGCCTTACCTATTTATTGACGATTATCTTATCGCGGCCAGCCAGGGTATTGAACGGCAAGTTAATTCGCCAACGCGAAATTCCAGCCATCCTGAACCAATCGTTACCGGCGGCGGTGAAGGCGGCGACGGAAACACGGGACCGTATTTGTCGGTGCTTCACGACCCGGACACGGGAAAATATCGGATTTGGTACAATGTTCTGTTCAACGGCAAAACGGGCGGTTTCGGTACGATGGAATCGGAAAACGGAGTGGCTTGGAAGCGACCGCCGTCGATGTTCGCCAATCCTTGCCCCGTTGGGCGAAACCATGCCGCATGGGGCTGTTCGCTGCTCGACGACACGCCGCGCGGCGTTCCTGTTGCGGAACGTTATAAATTGTGTTGGTGGTCCAACGACGGGGCCATGATCGCCACATCGCCGGACGGTCTTGACTGGAAACTTTTCTCGCCGCAGCCAGTCGTGCGTCACAATCATGACATCAATAGCCTTGCCTATGACTCGATCCGCCGACAATATCTTCTGACCATGTCGGCCTATGTGACCGGAAAAACCTGGTCGAACACCAAACGCGTGACGATGCAAACGACATCGCCCGATTTGCGGCAATGGGCCGCACCGTGGTTTGTGCTGACACCGGTACAGAGTGTGGACAATGGCGACACGCAATTTTACGCCATGGATGCTTATCTTGTACGCGGCGATTTATTGATTGGTATGGCGAAGATTCTACGAGACGACCTCACCGCGGAGGGCGTGCCAGAAGGCGGATATGGAACTGGCCACACTGTGCTGGCTTGGACGCGAGACGGCCGCCATTGGGTTCGCGACTTGACGCCCTTTTTTGAACCCGATCACACAGCAGGCGCCTGGGATCATACCCATGCTTGGATCGACGACCAAACGCTGGTCGGCGATGAGCTTCGATTGTACTATGGCGGATATAAGAATGGGCATAAATACAACCGTTTCGTCGAACGGCAGATCGGTCTGGTTACGCTGCCTCGCGATCGCTACGTGGCGCGCATAGCAAATGCCAGCGGCGGCTTGTTGCGGACGGTGCCGTTGCAAATCACCGGGGGCTCCTTGTCGGTCAATGCCGTCGTTGGTGGGGAATTACGTGCCCGCTTGGTCGATCAAGCCGGCGCACCGATTCCTGGCTTC
>CAZIGP010000733.1:1350-2910 GCA_964538425.1 uncultured Pirellulales bacterium
ACAGCACGCCCATTCATGGCGACTCGCTGGCGCATCGCCTGCAGTGGACCAAACAGCTTTCGGCGGTCGGCAATGCGCCCGTCGCACTGGAGTTTGAAATGAAAGACGCCCGTCTGTTCGGATTCGAATTGATTGCAGAGTAGCAACATCAATAACTTCCGTTGAAGGAGGTCGCGATGGGTCGGTCGCTCAGAATTGGTTTCACCTTGGTTGAGCTGTTGGTGGTCATTGCCATCATCGGAATTTTAATCGCACTGCTCTTGCCGGCCGTACAAGCGGCTCGCGAGGCCGCGCGGCGCGGACAATGCGCCAACCACCTTAAGCAAATCGGTCTGGCCGTGCATAACTTTCATAGTGCTCGTAAGGGTTTCCCTCGTAATCGCATGATGTGCTACCACGGCACCTGGGCGAATGAACTTTGGCCTTACGTGGAGGAAACCGCGCTGGCTGGACAGTGGGACACGGAGAAATCGTTCTGGCATCAAACGGCTCAGGTGCGTGAGGCGCCAGTGTCGGTCTACCACTGTCCCTCGCGTCGTGGTCCGCCACAGTTGAGCGTTGTAGGTCAGGACGATCGTGGGCCGGTTACGGGTATTCGCGGTGCGTTGGCAGACTATGCCGCATGCATTGGCGACGGCGTTAATGGTGGTGCCTTACGAGATTATTTCGATGCTCCCGCAAACGGCGTGTTTGTCGCAAATCGCAACGCATTTGCCAACTGCGGCGTGGGTGGGCCTGATCCCAACTGGCTTTTTCGAGACGAAAAACTGTATCGCAGGTTCAAAGACTTGACCGATGGCAGCAGCAAAACACTCTTGATCGGTGAGAAGCAAGCGCCAACGCGAGGCTGGGGCTACTACATGAATGCCGGGGAATTCTTTGATGACAATAGCATCTACAATCCTGACAACATGTCGACCATCGGGCGCTTCGCTGGTCGTGGGTTCGGCCTGGCTCGCTCGCCGGAGGAGAGGCCAAGCTTCAACTTCGGCGGACCGCATGTAGGCCTTTGTCAGTTTGCATTTGCCGATGGGAGTGTCCGTCCGATTGCCGTCTCTGTCGACGAAGTGACGTTGGGCTATCTAGCCAATTACAACGATGGTAACTCGGTCAACCAGAACAACTACTGACATGGCCGAAACCATCTTCAAAAATTGGATGTGGATGATGACGGTGTTGCTGCTGACTCTGCTTGGCTGTGCACGTAGCGAACAACCGACTTATCGAGCTGGCGGCAAAGTGAAATTTGCCGATGGTACGCCGTTGTCTGGCGGATCGGTTTCGTTTCGCTCGTTGGATACTCCCAAAGCCGTTTCGGCTCGCGGGGAAATTCAAGCCGACGGCAGCTTTGAGCTGAGTACCGTTACACCTGGCGACGGAGCTGTCGTGGGACGGCATCAGGTGATCGTCACCGCGCCGGTGGCGCGGTCGAGTCGTGGTGGTCAAGAAAATGCACCGCTACCTCCTCCTGCGATTGACCGACGCTTTAGTAACTTTGAAACTTCCAGGTTGGAATTTTCTGTTACTGATGACGCGCGACAAAATCAATTTGAAATTATT
>CAZIGP010000734.1:0-2907 GCA_964538425.1 uncultured Pirellulales bacterium
CCGTACTCCCCTACAAGCGATAAATTCATCGCAGATACGTTTTTGGGGGAGAGAAGGGCTTTTGGCCCGAATGTGTCTTTTCTTAACCTCTAAGTAGGTTGGTCGTTATTTCGGCTAAATAGAAGCCGCGGGAAATTGAAATGCCTCTGGTGATTGATTTTCGCAATAGTGAGGATACACGAGATTGCATTCATCGGGCTGTCCAAGCTTTGTGCGAGGGTAAATTAATAGCGCTACCGACGGAGACAGTATACGCTTTAGTTGCCAGTGCATTGGATGAAGCGGCGATTGCTCGGTTGTTGCAAGTGAAGGGCCGACCAGTCGGTCAGCCGCCTTTAACTTTGGGAATTAAGAGTGCTGAGGAAGCGCTGGATTACGTGCCCGATATGTCACCGCTGGGACAGCGTCTTGCACGCCGTTGTTGGCCGGGGCCTGTGACTCTTGTTTGCTCAAATCATCATTCTGAAAGCGTCTTAGAACGCTTACCAAGTGGTGTCAGACGAGCCGTTTCACCAACTGGAACAATTGGCTTACGAGTTCCAGGCCATTCGTGCGTGTTAGATACGCTCAAATTGATTGTTGGCCCAGTAGCGATTACGAGTGCTAATCGTGCGGGGCAGCCCGACCCGCTCACCGCCCAGGAAGTGGTTGCTTCATTGGGTGACGATGTTGCGCTAGTGCTCGATGATGGACGAACGCGATTTGGTCAAGCATCTTCGGTCATTCAGATTGGTGAACGGGGATTCGACGTGATCCGTGCTGGAGTTGTTTCGGAGCAAACGCTGCGTCGATTGGCAAGTTTGAGTATTGTGTTTGTTTGTACGGGCAATACTTGCCGTAGTCCAATGGCGGAAGCATTGTGTCGTTCCATGCTTGCCAAACGATTGAACTGCAATATCAGCGAGTTGGAAGATCGTGGTGTGATTGTTTCGTCGGCAGGGCTTTCGGCGATGATGGGCGGGCGTGCAGCTGCTGAAGCTGTCAGTGTGATGTCGGAATCCGGCGTCGATTTGTCTTATCATGAGAGTCAGCCATTGAGTGCTCAAGCAGTTCGCCACGCTGACAAAATTTGGACAATGACCCGCGCCCATCGTCAAGCGATTCTCGCACAGTGGCCTGAAGCTTCCGGGCGAGTTCACTTATTAAATCTCGACGGCCAAGACATTTCTGACCCGATTGGCGGACCCGTTGAGCTCTATCGCCGTTGTGCAGAACAAATCAAGGGAGAGTTAGAGCAACGAATTAATGATTTGGAGATTTAAAAGAACTTAATTTTGGGTTAGTTTTTGTGGATTTTGCAGTGAATTTCCTGATAGACTGATAATCTGCTAGATCGTCGGACTGATCACCAGATATTTCTCGAGGTTTTCATGCGAATTGCCATTGGCTGCGATCATCGCGGTTTCGGCGTCAAAACCAAGCTAATCGAATTGGTTACGAAATTCGGTCACGAAGTGACTGATGCCGGAGCAAATAGCGCAGAGAGCTGCGATTATCCTGATATTGCCGCGGTGGTTGGTCGGTTAGTAGGAGGTGGTCAAGTGGATCGCGGGATATTAATCTGCGGCAGTGGAATCGGAATGTGTATTGCAGCCAATAAAATTGCTGGTGTTCGAGCCGCGCCTTGCCACGACGATTTGACCGCGGAAATGAGCCGACGTCATAACGATTTGAACGTTCTTTGTCTTTCTGCCGATATGCTTGGCGAACGGTTGATTGATCGGTTGGTGGAAGTTTGGCTTACCACGCCATTCGAAGCCGGACGGCACAATCGCCGGATTGAAAAGATTGCTGAATTAGAGCGGGCGTGATTGGTTTTCAAAGGAGCGTTAGCAAGGCCTTAGCTCCACTTTGAAGCCAGTTTATCAACGATGAGTTGTCCGATATTAAGTGCTGCTGTTGCGGCGGGTGAAGGCGCATTGCACACATTTACCACTCGCTCGGTTTCGACGATTAGGAAATCGTCGATCATCGTTCCGTTCGAAGCAATCGCTTGAGCGCGGACGCCACTTGGCGCGCTTACCAAATGCTCTTCACGAATTTCTGGCACCAATCTTTGTAGCGCTTTTGTAAATGCTCGCTTACTGAAGCTGCGCCACATTTCTCCCACACCTATTTTCCAATATTTTGCTGCTAGTCGCAAAAATCCGGGATAAGTTAATGTGTCAGCAAGATCTCTCACAGAAATATTGCGTTTGAGATAACCCTCGCGAGCAAACGCCAGCACCGCATTTGGCCCGCATTCCACACCACCATGAATCAGCCGCGTGAAGTGAACGCCTAAAAAAGGAAAACTTGGATCGGGTACAGGGTAAATCAAATTGCGACAGAGATGCTGAGCTTCGGGTTTGAGTTCATAGTATTCGCCGCGAAACGGAATGATCTTTGCATCGACTTGTTGGCCGCTCATTCGCGTTAATCGATCTGATTGAAGCCCTGCACACGTGACAGCATAACGTGATTGAAATGCACCGGCTGTCGTTTCTACGATGACGCTTTCATTTTGCATTTTGAGGGCCGTTGTGCGAGCATTCAAAACAATTTGCCCGCCTGCTTCTTCAAACCGGGCGGCTAAGCGTTGGCAGACCCCAGGATAATCTACAATGCCCGCCTCAGGCACATGAATCGCTGCAATTCCATCAGCATGCGGTTCTAATTCGGTGAGCCGAGAACGATCGATTAGTTCACACTGGACGCCGTTAGCCTGACCGCGTTCGAAAATGCGGTGTAACGCAGGAATTTCATTTTCTTGAACAGCAACGATAACTTTTCCACAGATTTCGTACGCCACTCTCTCGGCTGCACAAAATTGTTCCATGGCTAGTTTTCCGGTGCGGCAATTCTGTGCCCGGAGTGAACCTGGTCGGTAATAAATCCCCGAATGTAGGACGCCAGAGTTTCTTCCAG
>CAZIGP010000735.1:0-2902 GCA_964538425.1 uncultured Pirellulales bacterium
TCTAGCAGTTGCTTGGGCTCTTCTCGATACTTTGGAACAAGATGGCGTGCGGACCCAGACGTTCTTGTCTCGCGCATGTTTTGCATCACATGACGCCGCATCTGCCATCACCGGCAACACTCCCCGCCACTTGGACAGTTGGCTTATGCCGCCAGAATTGTGTCGAAAAATATTTTTGCGTGCCACGGGAAGTGCAGACATAGCGCTCGTGGAAGGTCGCTTTGACACGCCAACGGTAGGATATGGCGGTGGCAGCTTAAACACGCTTTGCGACTGGCTCGATTTGCCACGACTAGCAGTGGTGGATTGCTCGCTCTTGAACGATTGTCGTATTCCAGAGCGACCATCAGTCGATGCGTTATTGTTGGATCGAGTTGACTGCGAGTGCGATTTTTATCGCTGGCAAACGATCTTAGAATCTTTATGGGGAATTCCCGTTATCGGTGCGATGCAAGAGGCTTCTGGCCTTCGCCAACAAGTTACCAAACTTTCTCCCGGGCAAAAGCCTTCGCGGAATTTATGTGCAGAGCTGGGCCGGCGATTTCGTGAGACTACGAAGTTAGAGCGAATTTTGGAATTGGCTACGCGTCGTGATATTTCAGATCAATGGTATCAACAGCATCAAGCGAAAGAGGTTACTAACCGCGGATCGCTTTCGCACAAGGTGCGGGTGGCGGTTGCCTATGACGATGCTTTTTATTGTTATTTTCCTGACACTCTCGATATGTTGGAACTAAGCGGTGTCGAGGTAAGAATTTTTTCGCCATTACATGACGAATGTCTGCCGACCGATACCGACATTGTTTATCTCGGGTGTGGCCAACCGCAAAATCATGCCGTAGCTCTCGCAGAAAATCATTGCATGATGACGGCTTTAAATGAGCACATCTGTGCCGGTCGCCGCGTCTATGCTGAAGGCGGCGGGCTGGCATATTTATGTCAGTACGTGCAGTTGGCCGATGGTAGCTTAGCTCCAATGGTTGGTGCACTGCGGGCCATCGCCAAGCGAAATGCGGTTCGCATACCGCCGGAGCCAGTGGAGGTGACACTGGACGACGAGAGTTGGCTCGGCCACGCTGGGGCAAAAGTTCGTGGTTATCGAAATGGCAATTGGCTACTTGAGCCGACGGGCTGTATGAAACGTTTGATTGCCGAGCGAGAACACGAACTCGACTTAATTGGCAGACATCAGGTGATCGGCAGCCGAATCCACCTAAATTTTGCTGCGCAGCCCGCTTTGCTGGCTGGGTTCTTGCAGCCATGCCCAGAAGCGTTAGCATGGGCAGTCAAATAGCGCTAAACCGCAAGCGTGGCGAACCTGTTTGAAGTGGTTCTTGTCACCCCTTCACCCGCTTCCCCTTTTACCCGTTCATCCGCCCTATGCCCGAACTTGGAGTAAACATTGACCACGTCGCCACGCTTCGACAAGCGCGGCGTACTTACGAACCCGATCCTGTTTGGGCTGCATCGCTTGCCGAGCTCGGAGGCGCCGATGGCATCACAATTCACCTGCGCGAAGACCGTCGGCATATTCAAGACCGCGATTTAGAAGTGCTACGGAAAACAGTCAGCGTGAAATTGAATTTGGAGTTGGCCAGCGCAAAAGAAATTCTTGACATCGCATGCCGTGTGAAACCCGATCAAGCGACTTTGGTGCCAGAACGTCGCGAAGAGGTTACAACCGAAGGCGGCTTAGATGTGGTTACCCATCGTCAAACCACAGCCGCTGCAATAAAACAATTGAAAGATGCCGGCATCTATGTCAGTTTGTTTCTCGATGCCGATCCTAAACAACTCGAAATGGCCAAGTCCTTGGGTGCCGATGCGGTTGAACTTCATACCGGTCAATACGCGCTAGCGAAGCCTGGCAAAGATCGCGATGCGGAATTGGCCAAGCTCGTCGCTGGCGGCAAACAAATCCGTTCGCTAGGGCTGGCGCTGCACGCAGGGCACGGATTGAACTATTTAAATGTGCAACCAATTGCTCGAATGACGGACATGCACGAATTAAACATCGGCCATGCAATTGTCGCGCGAGCAATATTTATCGGCTTTCAGCAGGCAGTGCGAGAAATGAAAAATCTGCTCACCTAGCCGTCGAGTCTCAGAAAGATTTGCCTCGTGGTAGCCCGCTTTTATTGGGCCAGGGATTCTTTTATGATGCAAACACGCCGGTCACTGACGCTTCCGGTTGACTAATCCTGAACCCTGAACCCTGAACCCCCTCCCCATGCCCACTAAAGGTGAAGCTTTCGCCGGTTTGTCGGTTGCCATCGTCACGCCAATTAAAAACGACGAGGTCGATTATCCAGCGTTACGGGCCCAAATCGAATTTCAAATCGAAGCCGGTACCACCTGCATTTGCCCCGTGGGCACGACCGGCGAATCGCCAACGCTTTCCCACGAAGAGCACGAGCGTGTCGTGGCGGCATCGATCGAATATGCCAACAAACGAATCAAAGTGATGCCCGGCACTGGTTCGAATAGCACTCGCGAAGCCCTGCGACTGACAAAGTTTGCTGCCAAGCACGGGGCCGATGCAGCGCTCGTCGTTGCCCCCTATTACAACAAGCCCACGCAAGAAGGTTTTTACCTGCACTTTAAAGCGCTGGCTGAAGCCGTGGATTTACCTATCTGCGTCTACAACATTCCGGGCCGCACAGGAAAGAACATTGAGCCAGAAACGATTGCACATATGGGCGAGTTAAAAAATATCACCATGGTGAAAGAAGCAACCGGCTCGCTCGATCAGGCCTCGCAAACGATCGCACTTTCAAATCTCACTGTGCTGAGTGGCGATGATAGCTTGACATTGCCTCTGATGGCTGTCGGCGGCCGTGGCGTAATTTCGGTGGCCGGCAATATCGTGCCGCGCGATGTAATCGCGCTTTGTAAAGCATTC
>CAZIGP010000736.1:0-2901 GCA_964538425.1 uncultured Pirellulales bacterium
GCAGCGCCGCCGGGCATGGCCGGGGCCCGGCGCGGCCCGGCGGACGCTCCGGGGTAGAATTGACCGATTGGATAATTCCATGCTCGTCAACGGTGACAATACCATCGACGACGGTTTCGAGAATGGATCGTGCACGTTCCTCGCTATCTTTTAGGGCAATCTGCGCTGTCTTTAATTCAGTGATATCCTGCAAGGAGCCTGCCATTCGCATTGGCTCCCCGCGGTCGTTGTGAACAACTTTACCTCGCACTCGAAACCAACGATACTCACCTTGCTTGTTGCGTAAACGATATTCGATATCGTATGGTACGCCCTCATTGATGTGTCGTTGAATAGAGACCATCGTATGTTGATAGTCTTCTGGATGAAGGTGTTCCTCAAATGTAGAAAACAGCTTGGGAAGTTGGTCGTCTTCGGAATACCCTAACATAATCTTGCAACGTGTCGAAAAAGCCAATTCGTTCGTGCGCAAGTCCCAATCCCATATACCATCGCTGGACCCTTCGATTGCTCGTTCCAGCCATTCGTTCCTGGTGCGTAAGGCCGTTTCTGCCGCTTTCCGTTCAGAAATATCGTCATGAACGATTACGACCAGAATTTTGCCCTCAATTAGCGTACGTCTTGCACGCATGAGAAACCACCGAACGTCCTCATCTCCACCCGCGGCGTAAGCAAATGTAAAGCTGTCCTGAGTGCCGTCGATGATGTTGCGTACCCCAGCACGAATTGTTTGCCCCGTAACGTCGCCATTGCAAAAATCAAAAAAGCTTCGCCCCAAGCCATGATGGTTATCTCGCCGCATTAAAGCAGCATTCATCGTAGCCCAAGATTCATTGAAATAAACAACCACGCCAGAAACATCGAGGATGACCGTAGGTTGTCTGAGTGCGTCAAAGATTGCTGCATATTCAGCGCGCGTCAGCAACTTAGAGCACTTCATTGACATAGCAAAGATTAGATAAGCGAATAGAATAATTGCGCGTCGCGGTTACTGCTGTTACCGCTTCAGAGCAATTAGCAATGCCATGACAATCCTAGCCTATTTTCGCTTATTAAATTGACCTGCCAAACTCTTGATAGAAAAGATTGGAATATCTTTTCGAATTTTTGATTTGCAAAAACTATGAAATGTCGTTTTTTGGCAGCAGTGTCGCCTTAAGGCAACGTAACGCGGCAGTCGTAAATATTGTGTCGAGACGTTATATTCAGTCGCTGTTTTCAAGCTTAGAGACGACTTAAGGGTGCAATCTATGCCTGGTTTCGACTATGGTTCCAGGGAACCTTTTCAAGACGACCCCAAACAACTTTCGACACGCAATGCTCGATATGGCCGTGTGCTGTTTATCTGCTATGCACTGCTATACGCCGGCTTTATGGTTCTAAATGCTTTTTATCCGAACCTGATGCAAGTTGTTTTGCTTGGCGGTATTAATTTGGCTGTATTATATGGACTGCTGTTAATTGCAACTGCCTTTTTATTAGCATTGTTTTACGACTGGCTTTGCAGTAGCTCCGTAGCACCCCCGGAACAAAATGAGGTGAGGTCGTGATCTATTCGCCCTCGCCAGTCGCCATTCTTATCTTTGCATTATTTGTGGCTTTTACACTGGGGTTAAGTTTTTACTTCAGCGCCAAGACTCGTTCTGCTCAGGGGTACTTTGCAGCAGGTGGAAGCATTCATTGGTTTGTGAACGGCATTGCATTCGCTGGCGATTATCTTTCTGCCGCATCATTCCTGGGCATTTGTGGAATGATTGCATTTTACGGTTACGATGGCTTTTTGTATTCAATTGGTTACTTAGCTGGATGGATTGTGGCACTTTTGGTAATTGCCGAACCCATCAAGCGAATGGGCCGATTTACGTTTGCCGACGCACTCGACAGCAAATTTAATTCGCGTGGCATTAAGCTCGCCGTTGCCATTAGCACGTTGGCTGTCAGTATTTTTTATTTAATTCCTCAAATGGTCGGTGCTGGGGCTCTAGTTAAGCCACTATTTGGGGTTCCGCATTGGGGTGGGGTAACGATGGTGGGCGCCATCGTGATTTTCATCGTCGTTACGGCCGGCATGGTTTCGACGACTTACGTGCAATTTTTAAAAGGCTCGCTATTGGTGTTTTTTAGCACCATTTTGACATTCATGATCCTACAGCGTGGATTAAAAGTTGACCCACGCTATCAAAATTCTGATGCAAACTCGAATCTGCTGACCACAACACAAACTGAAATCGTACGACCTGACGGCCAAAAAATTGTGAACGGTTTGCCACAAGGTCACGGTGAAGGCAAAACTGATTTCTGGCCGGTTGGCCATGTCGCCAAACTACCTGAAGGCCAAACTGAGACCGGACCACTCGGGCCACTGGCGTTCCTTCATACCCTGCAAAATAGTGAAATCGTTTTGTGGAGTTCTAAAAAAACTAAAGAAGCCGACGGGTCAACAATAACAACTTATACACCGCAACTAACACGAGGCAGCGAAGTGCTTCGGCCTGGCAACAGCCCCACGTTTCGCGGTATTCGGAGTGAAAAGTTTGTTGACAAGCTAAATTTTCTGTCACTAATGCTCGCGCTCTTTGGCGGCACTGCTTCATTGCCGCATATCCTCATCCGGTATTACACCGTCAAGGATCAAGCGGCAGCGAGAAAAAGCACTGTGGTCGGTATCGGCTCGATTGGATTTTTTTATATTCTGACTCTGTATCTGGGTCTTGGTGCCATGACTAGCGGGGCACTCGATGTAACAAACAGCAACATGGCTGCGCCATTGCTAGCTCGCAGTTTTGGAGAATTGATGTTCGCAATCATCTCAGCAATCGCTTTTACTACGGTGCTGGGAACTGTCAGCGGTTTGATCGTCGCTGCCAGTGGGGCTGTGGCTCACGATCTGGCAGCCAATGT
>CAZIGP010000737.1:0-2898 GCA_964538425.1 uncultured Pirellulales bacterium
AACCCGAGTTCACCCGCGTTGTAAGGATCAAATTTCGCGTTGAAGTTAAATGATCCGAAACTGGGCGCAGTCACAATATTCCAAGTCGCGGCAGTACCATTGGCGCCATCGTATCGTCCATAAGGCCCCGTTGGACCGCCAGGCACAATCGTCCCACTTCCGCTTGAACTTGGAGTACCACTGCCCAAGGTATCGCTGAGAAAAGTCCAACCATACCCCGTACCAGTCGGTTGCCATAGAGCCGGATTTGGATGACCGCCATTGTCAAAAGTATCCGTATCCGGAAACGCTGGCACCGCTGCTGTCACAATTCTATTTACCTGGAATATAAAAAGCGCCAATAGAACAAACTGGAGAATTGGATTACGCATTGCTAATGTCTTTCCTGTTCCAAGAAGTGCGATTTAGGAGCGGTTGCGTTTGATTTCTGGTCTTTGATGTTGACAAGACAGAGCCCATAGAATTCCCAAAACAATCAGTGTTATGCTTGCTGGCTCTGGCACGCCGACAAAATTACCGTTGTCGTACTTGAAAAGATCACCTGTACCACCGGGTAAGGTCCAAAACAGCGAATGGTTCGACAACAAAATCTCTTCGGACAAACCTGTTAGGCGATTCAACCGCCAGATACTACTCACACTACTGTCAAATGTAATCATGAAAGATAACGAAGCAGCTTCGGCTGACAGATTACCTCCATGATTCAAGTTGGTGAGCATGAAGTACTGTTGACTATCGTCCCCCGTAAAGAAACCGATCAGGCCATTCTTTTCGGAGCCGAGATATCCTGGCTGAGATGAATCGACGATCGCAGACAAGATGTGCAAGTCTCCACCAGCACCCACTGCCCAGTTGCTTAGGCCACTCGGTGCGGAATTAGGGATTGTCACGTTACCAAATAGAATACGCCGCCCGGGCACGAACCTTACATCTGTGCTGGAAAGAAATCGTAGCGACCTTCCTACATTAGCATACTCAAGGTTGGCCGCTGCGGCCTGATGATAAAGTGCTGTGGGATTACCGTTCTGATCAAGAAGATCCGATGTCGAACCCGCACCGGCGGCGCCGTGATCATACATAAAGTAATTGAGCATGGTATATCCGGATGTCAGCAGCGTGAAACCGTTATAGCGTGTATCCGATTCGCTGGGCGTGCGGACATTGGAACCCCCATCATGAAACGATTGAAGCCAGCCACCATAAGGAATCTGGTGCGACAAACTGACTTGTCGCACATTCATTAAGGTCTGAAACCATCCATTTGCGTCAGTCGAGCCGTTGCTACGAAAAGGATAGTTATCAAACATAAGTAAATCAGGGTGAATTGTATCGACAATGTGATTCAGCGTACTGACATTATTTTGAAATACCGTAATGTAGGTTAGCAGTTCGGGATGAGCTTCTTGCATCCATTGGTTCGATTGCGCCACATTCTGATATTCTGTTTCACTGCTAGGTTCGTCTTGCAGCATCCACGCAGTTGCATGACCGCGAGCAATTACTTGGTTAATCAGTAGTTTGTGACCATCGTTGTAGGCAACATAGGGTCGGCTTCCCGGAGCAAAATGCATGTGCCAAGAAACTCCAGCATCTGCTGCGGCTTCGGCGACGGAGAATATCTGGTTGGCAAAGACCGTATTCAAGTTCATATTCTGATACCGATCGATATTAAATGCAGGCGTGACTCCCAGCGCTGCCCCCATAATTGTGAATGGGTTGCTTCGAATCCATTGATGGCCAAAATTTGCAGGGCGAGCAGAGGCCTCGATTTTAGCGGCATACAACCCAATAACTAAAATGAACGTCCATCGCAAAAATTGCTGTCTATTGGCAGGTGGCATTCGCTTATCCATGAATTTCTCACACGAGGAATAAATAGGCAGGTTAATCAATGAACGATGATTTAGTAGCCGATGCACCGACGACTTTCTCAAGGTTCAGCACTCATTGGTTTCTCGAGCGATTGAGATAATTTTTCGATTTCTTCAGAAACTTTGCGCCGCAATTGGTTATAAGCTGTGAATTTCAATTTTGATTCCGGACGGGGGCGTTGATAGGCGGTGGCCATCTCTCCTGCGGTTTGCAAAGCGGAGTGATAAGCTCGACCATAGTTATCCACGGTTACCGTCGCTTTAACTTCTGCAAAAATACGGTCGGCTCCTTTTGTTAATTCTTCTTTCCCAGCGGCTCGGGCTTTGTCCACGAGTTGTTTGAGTGTGAAGAGGTAGCGATAGTCATCGATCCCTTCACGCACGGCCTCCCATCCGATGGTTGGAATAATTTCATTTGAAGTCGGATAGACGTAACTCAATCGCGGCCCACCATCGTAGTAGCACCAGTGAGCGCAGCCACGAACCCCTGAAACCCACGCCCAAATGCCGAAATAATACCTGTCCATTTCAGCATCGACCGGCGCGAGCATACAATCGTAAACCCATAATTGTTTCCGCATCATGTGGGCATCAGCAATTAGACCGGTTTCGCCATTTTCTTGGGCCATGCAACCAATCCACTGGTCGTAGTAATGCCCTACCGTTTGCACACCTCGTGAAGAACCGATTGCGGTGGTCGCGCGCACTTTATGTTGAGGATTATTTCTGCGGAAGTCGTTGAACTTCTTCATAAATGCGCGCACTTGAAGATTTCGTTCTTCGAGCTCCGGCTCGTCAACTGCGTAAAACAGAATCTCTGGCCAGTGCTGTTGCACTTTGGCTTCTAGTACCGTCGTCCAAACATCCGCGGAATAGTTCTCGCCTCCCAGCCAGATAACCGGGATACCTTCTGCGGGAAGTTTCGTTTCTTTGAGCAACTCCATCCATTGCATAAAACTTAAGTGCCGCTCCGTAGGCGCGCCCAAATCAACTTGATTGTCTTTTACCTGCGGATAAATGTATAAAG
>CAZIGP010000738.1:0-2887 GCA_964538425.1 uncultured Pirellulales bacterium
CGAATATTAAGTTTGACTCGATAGAGTGCCCCGCCCAAAAGGCTGCTGCTGTCGTAGTTCGGAATAAATGGATTATGCCAAGGCTCAGCCGCACTGGTAACGTAGAGTTCATCAAGATCTGTGCCGCCAAAGCAAATGCTTGTCACCTGTTTTATTGGGAATCGTAATCGTCGCTCGACGACTCCCGCTGGATCATAACGTACTACTTCGCCACCATACCACAATGCACACCAGATATATCCTTCTTCGTCGACGGTAAGACCATCAGGAAGGCCTTGTGCAAATGGAATTACGGCAAATCGTCGCTTCTTTGATAATAGGCCGCTTATTTTGTCGACATCATAAGCCCAAATTAGGCCTTTTGCGGAATCAGCAAAATAGAGTGTGCCTCCATCAGGGCTTAAGCCAAGCCCGTTGGCCAGACTGATATCATCATCGACTATAATTGTCTTGCAAAAATTATCGATTAAATAAAGATTGCCTGGACGAATCATTTCTGTTTGATTCCAATAATATGAACCAGCATATAACCGTCCTTTGGCATCACTCAGAATATCGTTGAGAATCAATTCGTCGCCATTGTGTTTACCTACTAATGTTTGAAACGCGCCCAACTCATTCCAAAGATGTAAGCCCCCATTACCTGAAAAGAGAAATCCTCGATCTCTATACAAAGCAATACCGGCTACCATTAATCCCTTGTTAATTATTCTTCGCAGGTTGCTGGCTGGTCTGTAATCAAATACGACTGAACTGGCAAGATCGTTCCAAAGTAAACGACTTGAACGCCAATCCCAAATTGGCCCTTCACCGCACAAGTTTTGATCATCGGTGATGACTTCGATTTCCGGGTCCGTCATAATTGGTGGTACGCCAAACAAGCTGTTAGGAAAGGACCTTGTCCCCATGGAGTCATTGCACCTTGAGGCATAGTGCGATAATGTTCAGCCTGAAAGCTGGGAAAAGTTTCGTATGAGACGCCTGAAAATAGACCATTCGCTTGCAAGTGCGATTGCATCGCTAGCCAAGCACGTTCAAGGACAGTTCGATACTCTGTATCCAGCCATCCTTGCCGAATGGCGGTTGCAAATCCTTCAACAACGAATGCTGCTATAGATGGCTCGAGATAAGAATCTGGGTCGTCTAGAATTGTATGCCAATCTCCCGATGAATCTTGAAGCTTTGCGATCCGGGCTGCTTGCAGCGCCAGCAGCGTTCGTAACCGGGCTGCTAAACGGTGATTGGAAGGAAGCGCTGCCAGGGTGTGTATCATGCCGAGCATTCCCCAGCCGTTCCCACGGCCCCACAAAATACCGTTACATCGATTTTCTCGTTCACTCCAAAAATGATGAAATAAGTGTTGTTCATTATCCCACAACAATTCGATTTGTGGTCCGATTGTTCGTTCGGCTTGCTCAAGAAAGCGAACTTGTCCCGTCACGCGGTAAAGTCTGGCTAGGAATGGCCCGTGAAAATGGATTGAATCGACAAATACGCAGGGTCCGCCGGCTTGACTGATAAAGCTTACACGTTTGCGGTCCTTTTGCTCATCGAAATTTGGGTGGTGCTGTGGAAGTTCTGGTGGAAGTTCAAAATGCGCATCCTCATAATGCAACGGACAATTGTTGATCGTCAACCGAAAACCATTCAAATACTCAGCAAATTTAAGTGCTGCCACCAGCAAACTAGGATCGCTAGTAGATTCATATACTTTCAACAAAGCTACACCTGCTGCAGTGTGATCCCAACGGCCAATGGGTTCTTGGCGCCCGATCCATCCTTTGAGCAAGCCGTATACAAATCCAATATAGTGGCGATCACCTGTTATCTCACTCGCCGCTAGCAATCCTTCGAGGCCAATACTATCGCCCCAAAACCAGAGTTTCCACTGGTGTCGCAAAAGAAGTTCAGCAGCACGGTGGCTTGCTTCAACAGCTGGAGGTGGTGGTTGTAATGAATGCATCTCCGGACACCTTTAGAACAGAACATATGCAAGCTGATCACAACAATTCTTGGATAGGTGCGCCAAAAGGCAGAATTGGCATTGGACGACCACTGTAATCGAGAAATGATTTGGCGTAGTCGATACCCAGATGCCGATACACTGTCGCCCATAAATCGTTTGGGGTGAGTGGCCGATCTTTTGGTTCTTCGCCTTTGGCATTTGTAGAACCAATCACCTGGCCGGTACGAATGCCACCTCCGGAGACTAATATTGACATTGCTTTAGGCCAATGATCACGACCAGGTTGCATGACACCGCTTTCATTGCCAACAGCATAGCTAAGGCGAGGAGTACGGCCAAACTCACCAGTAACAACGACCATGACCTTCTTATCCAGACCACGTTGATAGATATCTTCGATCAATGCAGTTACAACTTGATCGAAATACGGTAAGCGAAAACGGGAGTCGACAAAAATGTGCCCATTTACTGCATGAGAGTCCCAATTACCGACAATTCCTTGCTTCGGCGTTCGTCCTTCTGTCTGGTCAGGGGTAGGAAATTCCATTACCACGTTGACAAAACTACAGCCCGCTTCAACAAGCCTTCGAGCCATTAGCGCTCTTTGTCCCCAAGCATTCATACCATAACGTTCGCGAACTTTATTACTTTCGAGAGAAAGATTAAATGCTTGCCGCGCACTCTCGCTGCTAAGTAATTGAAAAGCTTCTTGATTGTATTTATCCATGGAGTCCATAGCTCCAGACTGATCGATATTACGGTTCAATTGATCTAAATTGGTAAGCAATTGTTTCCGCTTTTTTAGCCGTTCAGCCATTTGTTGGTTAAACGAGAGATTTCGCACCACAAATTCCTTAGAGCTAGGATCGCCTGGAATCTCGAAAGGCGTAAACGATGGTCCGAGATAAGCAGCACCGAATG
>CAZIGP010000739.1:0-2201 GCA_964538425.1 uncultured Pirellulales bacterium
ATACAATTTGCGACCACTCCGATTCTACTGAGCATATTACCTCCTCATACAATGCCAATCATCCGGTGGGATTTGCGCCAAACTGATGTAGCGCATTACGAAAGACAGCTGCTAACTTGGGATCAGCAGCCAAAGCCCACGCGACGCCGATGGCGCCAAAATGAAGCACGCGACCGCCCTGAGGACGTTCCCAATAGATGACTTCTGCGCGAAGACCACCCGGAATGTCAATTTCATGTCCCAGATAATTGATCCCGCGTGTTCCATCGCGTGTACTATGAGCAAGCACAACTATACCCGCTGGATCACTTGGAATTTTGAATTCCGCCGGAAATTGATTAGTTCTCGATACGATTTGACTCACGCGAACATCAAATTCATGCCCGACTGCGCACGGTACCGATCCAAACGGGGAACATCCGAACCTGTCGCCATTTTTAAGCCCTACAGGCTTTGGAATTTGGAACAACGGGTGGTCCGCCGCTATCATTTCATAAGGAGTGAAGCCGTTTGGACCTGGATCTTCTCCCCCCATCCATTCGAGTCCTATGATTTCCCATGCTGGTCGCCCGCACTCTCGAAGAAGACTGCCACGCCGCCCATCGTGCGAATGGTAGAGCTCACCTATCGTGTTGTTTGGACGTCCACCTGGGTAAGATGCATACTTGCGACACTCCATTACAGTAGCATCGTCGTCGAACGTCACACGCCAGAACATGGTATTGCCAGACAAGACCATGGTCGTGCCGCCATTGCGCAGGTAGCGATCCACGCCATCATAAGCTTCGTCAGACCAATACTCGCTGTGCCCGTTGATAATCAGCGTTTTGTAACCGTCGAGTATTCCTGGTTCTCGATGCAGATCTAAATCCGTAATCACATCATACTGATAACCTTCTCGATCGAGCCACGCGTGTAAAAAGCGTTCGCCGCGCATCAGATGGCTATAGCCAACGGTTGGCTTACTCAGAAGAACATCTGGCCCCGCAATTGGCCAGGGAACATTTAACCCTATCTGATACGTCGGCTGATCAGCATAATGATTTCGGTAGAATGAAAATGCGGGGGCTGAATCATGGCTGTTTTTAAGACCACGAATGTCCCAAAACTCACGTGTCTCGCCGTTGACGGCAAAAGGTGTGGCTCCATAAGCGATCCAAGTATTGGACGAACATAGCACTAAAATAGGAGATTTTGGTCGGTTGGTTGGCCGACGTACCACAAATGTCACGTGGTACGATGTGGGCTTGCCTTCCTTCTCGAAATCAAAACGCCCGATGTACAACCCCGATTTGGCACTGGCTGGCACACAATACTCGTGAGTCGTTTGCCACTCGCAATCGTACAAATCGTCGCTGGCAAATCGCAATCCGTGGCCACGATTCTTATCAGCTTTTGGGTCATAGGCATCAAAAAGTGGTACATTACTCGGATCAAAGCTCGGCCCACCAATCATCCAGGTGGCTTTGTTGACGATTCTTCCATGGCGTCGATGATCACTGCAATCAGATACGTGCTCGCCACACTCTTCCGATAACGGCCAGCAGGCTAAGACGTGGTTATTGACAGGCTTTTTTGATCCTTTGTCTTGAAACCGATCGATAACTTCTTCTGCTGACAGCGCCCGACTATAAAGTACCGGCATGGCCAAATCGCCATCGAGCGTGTTAGCAACTTCACCGTGATCGAAGCAGGCGCCTAACAGCAATGGTACGTTTGCTGGCTTTACTGTGTTCTCGAATGGGCCTTCCGCAACAACCACGCCGTCAAGATATAATCGCTGCGTTCGGCCATCCCACGTTCCAACAATGTGATGCCAATTTTGTTTTTTCAAAGTCCCGCCGCTAAGCATGCGATTAGCATCAGATGAGCTGCCATCGCCTAAATAAAACTGTATGGTCCCATTTGAATTCACAAATAAACCAACACCAATACTTTCTGAATAATCGTGTTGAGCAATTAGACTCTGTCGTACACCGTTAATGCGAAACAATCGACACCAGCACTCGAGTGTCAATGAAGTAAAGGGCGCCCCGGCGGGCAAGCCATCGTCAACGGCCACAAACGATCCAGGATAAATCGGCTGCGAATGGGCTGCAGACATCGGATATGCCTGCATCAATTCGTCACTGTTCCGGTTATCGATTTCAAGGCCTAAGCGACAGATCGAGAGTTTATATGGGGTATCGCTGCTGACCCGA
>CAZIGP010000739.1:2211-2885 GCA_964538425.1 uncultured Pirellulales bacterium
CTTTCGGCATACGCATGCAGTCCTGGCAAGGCGAGTGCTTTCCGTCGAAGCGGTTTATGCTTCGAGGCAATTGGGGTGCTTGGTTTTGCGCCTTCAGCTAATACTGGTACGCTGCTGAGAACGGCAGCTCCAGCTACACTACCAGTTGCTTCTCGCAGAAATTCACGTCGATCGAATTTTGCCATCTCTCAATCCCAGCTTAATGTTACCGCTCTTACTTGCTTTTGACCGCAAAATCTACCGATTGCGGCCCGCCCCCTATGGGAATCTCGACAGCGAGCGTTGTTTCTGAATTAAATCTGGCTGCTACGCGTTCCACACCTGGCCGCCCACCGCCCCCAGGAGCACCATCGATGCTAATTTTATCTGCACTGGTGCTTGCTTGCGGTGAAAAAATCCGCACATCGTATTTCCCCGGAGGCAGTCCCTTTGTTTCAGGGATCGTGTAAGTCCCTCCGTTAATTTGCGATCCACTTCCAACTCCTGCATTTTGGGGCGCAAACTCTATAAAGCCAGTTTGCAACTGCTTGCCGTCGAGTGTTATATGCCCAGAAACAGCGATACGACCACGTGGATTTTCAGGGCCGCAACCACTGGTTAGTGTGATCTGGACGGAGACGGCGACTAAGAAAAAACAACGAAACATGAATACCTTCTAAAAGTTGTTGCTGAAT
>CAZIGP010000740.1:0-2860 GCA_964538425.1 uncultured Pirellulales bacterium
TTAACTGCCCGCCAAGCGGCCCCAATCGACGATGCAATCCGACATGGAGAATTTGCCCCATAATCGAAGCCGGC
This sequence comes from uncultured Pirellulales bacterium, assembly GCA_964538425.1. Classification (GTDB taxonomy): domain Bacteria; phylum Planctomycetota; class Planctomycetia; order Pirellulales; family JADZDJ01; genus JADZDJ01. The sequence goes on from CAZIGP010000740.1 coordinate 75, forward strand.
GGCGTCATCTGTGGGCGAATCCCATCGGGCATTGGCACCGTCGCTAGTCGTTCCATAACCACCTGGCGCGCCGATTTAATTTCTGTTCGCCAGTCAAATTCAACATAGATAACGTTTAAACCTTGGCTGGACTGGCTGCGCACCGCTTCAACGCCGGCTGCTCCAAGAATGGCCGTTTCAATCGGGATTGTCACCAGCGTTTCGACTTCCTCCGACGACAATCCCGGACATTCGGTCAGAATGACAACTCGCGGACGGTCCAAATCGGGAAAGACATCAATCGGAATCGTAGTGGTAAGATAGCCGCCGTATACCAGCACGATCGCACACGCCGTAAGAACGAGCGCACGATAGCGAAGCGACAATCGGATGATGGCGTTAAGCACTATTTACCTTCGTCTTCGTTTTTATGGAGGCTTCCATCTGCATGCACGTGATAGCCTTTCGGTACGCTGTTAGAGCCTGCTTTTACCATGCGATTCAATTGAGCGCCCGCGGTGCGAACAATTGCGGCCACTGTGAAGCGATCTTGCCCTTTAACGTAAGTGGCTAGCGTTCCATCGTTGGCGATGACAACTTGATCCCGATCTCGCAGCAGCACATGAACGCCGACTCGTTCAAAGGTGTTCACGTTTTGAGTGAAAACAAATGCCTCTGCCCCTTGCATCGCTATGGCATCGGTGGGCAATACAAATACGTCATCAAGTTTTTCCACACGAATCCGTAGCCGAACTTTTTGCCCTGGTCGGAAACGCCAGAGTAGTTGTTGTAGGTCGTTGTGATCGACAATCCTTGATTGGTTTTCAAGCGGCAGAAGAAACGCAAAGGTGCGTGTGATTGGATCAATGACATTGGCTAAGTAGCGAATATAAAAAGCCTGATTGTCGCGAGGCCAATCGGCGCTGGTGCTTTCCTGAAAATCCACTTCGACAGCCCAGCCTTGCTTGATGCTCCGCTCTAACAGCGAGGTTTCATCCCGAAACGCTCGACCTTCAATCGCGAGCGATTGATGATTGGAAAGATGACACAATGTTTGGCCGGCTTGAACTTGTTCACCAAGCTGAACCTTTAATTCTTGAACCTCATAACCGAATTGTGGCTCGTGAGATGATCCGAATGGCTCTTGCGTGCTTAATAGTTTCGGAACCGAAATCGCGACTTCACTTAGTAGGGTGCCAGTTTGAATGCCGTCGATCTGGTCGCTCGAAAAGCCACGATTCGTAAGTTCTTGTCGATACGCTTTGGTCGCAGCTTCAAGTTGCGTGATCTCGTTTTCCACAGCAGTAACGCGAACTTTGGCAATGCCTTCTCCGGCATCCTTCAACCGTTGAAGCCGCGCCTTTGCCAATTCAATACTCTGGCTCGTCTTGAACAACTCACTTTGAGTCTGATGCAATGCTTCACTGGCTAACTTTAGGGTAAAAAGCTTATCCCCATTGCGAACTCTGTCTCCTGGCACATGAAAAATCTGTGCGATGTTTCCAATCGCAGGCGAAACAATTTCTCGGTCGCTGACCCCGGGCCGATCAACGATCATTCCTTGCACCGTAATCGTTTTCCAAAAGGTTTCGGTTTTGATCGGCTTCGCCGTAATTTTGAGATTCATTTGCGCCTGGTCACCCACGATAATTTTGTCTGCAAGTAGAGCCTGTTCGGTGGATTGTAATTTTTCGGCGGTGGCTGGCTGGGAAGAAATTAGCCAAAGGTCGCGCAGTACATAGGCCACGACAGATAGGCCAATCAGCGCGCTAGTTGTGATCAAGATGAGTAGAGACCGTTTCATGAGAATGCAAACAAAGAGAGCAACAAACTCTAGAAAACCGCCAATTGAGATAGCGGCTACGGCAAGAATGCCAAAATCAGATGCGCAGCGCGCGCAGTTGCAGATAGCGCGCGCAACTTGGCTCGCATTCTTGCGATAAATCCGGCCCTAAAATGTGCGTCATCTCGCCTGTTGTCGAGAAGTCCGCTGGCAGCAACAAGATAAAAGCTTGCAGATTTAGAAAAATATCACCGCCACGGTTAACGGTCGGTGTTGCTGTCGGAAGATAGATTGCATCGGCATCGTGGTCGGTACCGTCTTGAACTCCGTCGCCACTAGGACGATGTTTGTGGTGCGTAGGATGGTGGTGATGATGACCGTGGCCGTGACGATGAGAATGAGAGGAGGTATGGACGTGAGGAACTGCACTGTGTGCTGCTCCCTCAGATCCACCATGCGCATGAGGCATCGCAGCCCATTGGCTGGCGATAAATCCTACAATCGCAAAGGTAGATAAAATGCGTCGGAACATCAAAAAATTCCTCGAGCCTTGGCTTGGTTTATCGCCAAAAAGGCATTAAACCTTACTCCTTCAGTAAACTTGCTCCCCGATTTGATGTCAAGCACGCAACAAGGGATAAAAGACCAATCCAATAATGGCTGAGGCTAAAATGACGAATGGTTCTGGCACTTTCTTAAACCGCCACAGGACCAACATAGTGACCAGCATCACAAAAATTTTGAATATGTCGGGTTGCCAGCCGTTTTCAAAAATGGTCCGACGGCCAAGTACAATCACTGCACCACTGATAGCGCCAATGGCCGCTGCTGTAACGCCATCGACAAAAGCAATAATGCCTGGACGCTTGCCATACTTCTTAAAGTACGGGGCAGGAATCACCGTAAACAGATAACACGGTAAGAAAGTCGCTAATGCCGCCACAGTTGCGCCAGTAAATCCCGCGACAAGAAAGCCGATAAAGCCAACGGTGATCACGACTGGCCCCGGCGTAATCATGGCCAC
>CAZIGP010000741.1:0-2009 GCA_964538425.1 uncultured Pirellulales bacterium
AAAATGGTGCTCATCACCAACGCCAGCATGTTCCATCGCGAACATGTAAAACGCGGCCTGGCGATTCTCGACAACAACAACGGCGAAATTTGGGCCAAGCTCGAAGCCGGAACCGAAGCGTATTACAAGCTGGTCGAACGCACTACCATTCCGTTCCGACAAGTGCTCGAAAACATCACTGATGCGGCAAAGCTCCGCCCGCTCGTAATTCAATCACTGTTCATGCGCATCAACAGCGAATCACCGCCGCCTGCCGAACTCGAAGCCTTTTGCGATCGGCTCAACGACATCACTGCCGCCGGCGGCAAAATCAAAGCCGTGCAAATCTACACCATCGCGCGTCGCCCCGCCGAAAGTTTCGTCGCGCCCCTTTCGAATTCCGAAGTCGATGCACTCGTGAAGCTGGTGCAAGACCGTTGCAAACTAAACGCCTTCGGATTCTACGGAATCTCGGCCAATACCTGGTAGTTTGTATCGCGCCATTGGTAACCGGCTACTTCTTCTTCGCCACCTTCTTCCGTCTTGGCCCGTCTCCCGGCATCAGCGGCTTATTAATAATCCACATGGCCAAGCCAATGCCCAACATCATCCCGATCAGCAGCACCCCCCAAAAAGCCCCAGGCCGAGATCCTTCCAGCCCATGCGGAATATTCATGCCGAACAGTGCCGCCATCGTCGCTAGCGGAAAGAAAATCGCTGCTAGCACGTTCAGCCGGTGCGAAGAAACGGTCATTTCATAAGTTCGGCGCGATTGCTCTTCTGCCGAGCGAGCGACGACGAAATCCAAACCGTTCTTCGCGTCATGATGCAACACCTCCGCCGTGCGATCGATCACGCCGGCTAAGTCGCGTAGCGTAATCAACTCGCGATCCTCCGGCACAAGCTCCCGTGCTTCTTGCAGCGTGTTGTGAAGGTTCCGCGCCGAACGGCTGATGGGCACAATCGCTTGCAGCAGCTCGAAAAATTCGTTTGCTCGATGAGCCGTTTGCACATTGTCGTCAAGTTGTTCAAGGCGATTCGTGTACTCATCCAGCAGTTTGCGTATCCCTTGCGGTCCGCTGCCATAAGCGCTCGAAATCCATTCTCCAGCAGCATTCCTCCAAAAGAATCGAGCCGTTCGCTCGCGGTCATCAGGACCAGGGCATTCATGCACAATAATCAACAAATGGCCGTCGTGAGCCATGGCTCGTTGCCGACCGGCACTCTCTCCCAAGCGTTCTTTGAATCGTTCCGGAACACTCCAAGTTGCGGGCAGAATCGATTTCATCGCACTCCCTTTTTTCAGGTAATTCGTTCCCGGCCAGACATTATTTTGAAGGAGACCTAACCATGGCCATTCGCATCAATCTGCACCGTTTGGCGGTTTTCCCGGGCGTCATCCGTAACCTATGATTTCCCACAGCTTTGCGGCAATGTATCAGCATTTTCCCTTCCATGGGACACCGATTCGCTGGACTTGGCCGACTTAAAGCGAACACAATAACGGCAAACCTCTTTGCGGAGCCCTATCGGTGAATCGCATTATCGGAAAAATCGGCACAACCGCCGCGACGTTCATCTTATTCGCTTTTGTCGTCTGCTCCGGCACTTTGCAGGCCGCGCAAACTTGGGCCGAGCGCCTTGGTTTTCCCGCCGGCAAGAAGGTGCTCATTCTGTATGCCGATCAAGCCGGGCTGACTTACGAAACCAGCGCGGCCGCCGAGCAAGCGCTCAAGAAAAACCAAGTGCAATCGGTCGGCACCATGCTGCCGGCGCCTTGGGGTTTAGATTTTGCGCAGCGGGCCGACGATCTGGAAAAATACGATGTCGGTCTATCGCTCACACTCACCAGTGAATATTCGAACTACCGCTGGAAGCCAATTTTGCCGGCCGGCGACGTGCCGTCGCTGGTCGATTCCAATTCGTACTTGTGGCGAACTTTAGTGCAGTTCACGGCCAGTGCCACGGCGGAAGATGTCGATCGCGAAGTGCAGGCACAAATCGCCCGTGCAAATGCCGCAGGGTTCGAG
>CAZIGP010000741.1:2019-2851 GCA_964538425.1 uncultured Pirellulales bacterium
GATTCCTGCCATTGTTGTCGAACTTACGCCGGAGCGATTGGCCGATTTCCAAAAACGCGGCTATCCGTTGCACGACGGCATTGTCGGCATGATCCAAAAATATCCACTGCCAAAGCTCGACGATCTAAAATTTTCACCCACAGCCGATAAATATGAAGCCAAGCGAGATGCACTGCTGAAAACGATTCAGTCTCTTTCGCCTGGCCTGACGCAAGTGAATTTCCGTCCTGCCGTCGATGGCGGCGGGCTGAAACGCATCGATTCCGACTGGCAACAGCGTGTCTGGGATGCTCAGTTGCTTTCCGACCCGAAATTGCAAGAATTCTTTAAGACAGAAGGCGTGATTTTCACCAACTGGAAAGAAATCATGCACCGTTTCGAAGGTGCAAACCAAGTACCGCGCGACGAGGAACCGTAGGCGATTCGGATTTTAAAGGACGTCATGATGATACGAATACTTTCTGTTTGCTCTGCACTCTTGGTCATTTTCGCTTTTGGTCACACGGCCAGTGCCCAGTGGGATCCCGGCCCGTCGTATGCCAATCTTTATTCTTGGCAGCTTGGCACCAGCATGCAGCCGTTGAATCAAAACACCTATTTGTGGGACCGTTACTATTACAACAATCCCAATGTGTCGCCTTACTTGAATCTCTCCAGAGTTCAGCCTTACGGTGGCACCGATTATTTCACTTACGTGCAACCTATGGAGCAACAACGCCAGCGAGAAGCCAGCCTCTCCGCAGGCGGGCCTACGGCGGGCGGACATTTTGATGACGGCCCAGCTCGTTTAGACAACGGTGGCTGTGGCTCGATGATACGTCCGCAAAATCCT
>CAZIGP010000742.1:0-2845 GCA_964538425.1 uncultured Pirellulales bacterium
TTTATCACCGAACGCAGCTTCGCGCATTCCCAGCACAAATTGATGCAGCAAAAAGCTCTGCGCCACGTCCACGCGCGCCGAGATGGCTTTTTCCAATTCTTCCAGCGTCTGGCTGGGACGTGTGACGTTGTAAATTGTGGCTTCGCGTGCCGCTGCCGGAATTACGCTGAGCGCGGCGGCTTCAGCCTGGTTTGGTTTGACGATGGTTTTTAGCTTGTCGGTCAGATCAGGTTTGAACAGCGTCACGTACCGGTCAACGACTTCCAACCCGTTCGCGCCAGATTCAAAACTCGCACCGTAGGCCAAGCCGTCACAAGTGCGATTGGAAAATTCGGTGAAGACTTCTCCGACGGCTCCGGCCAGCGCGGCTTTGCCTACGATTCCGCCCGAAGCGACGTAGGTTCCAAACCGCAGCAATCGTTTGACGCCATCGGCAGTGACAAAACCGAAAGCCACCGCATTGGCTCCGACAGCCGGGCGAGCTTGCTGGCGATAAAAGTTGTTGGCCATCGAAGCTTGCCGCTGCTGAATGGTGCTCAGGCAGTCGCGCAACGAATCGGCGTGATTGCCCAGCACCCAAGCGTCGTTGATTTGCGCCGAAAACAATTCTTTGTCCGCGTCGGCTAAGGAACGATGCACCGTGACAGGCAAGCCGAATTGTTCAGAGCTTTGTTTGGCGGTTTGCCCCAGCAGGTTCGCCGCCAATTCCGGCAATCGTTTTTCGATCACTGTACGCAGAGCTTTTTCATTGCCAGTCGAAACAATCACCAACGCGAACCGTGGCTTGACGGCTTCGCCGCGAGCTTCCAGACCCGTGATGACGATGGCCAGTTGAGCTTCGGCGAAAACGGCGGCCTCGTTGTTCCCGGTCAACCCCGCCAGCCAACTGTACTTCCCGGCTTGAGACAGATAACCGAGCTTGTCCGCAACTCCATAAACCGGCGCAAGCTGCTGCCAGCCGCGCGTCGCCGTCAGATTGCCGACAAGCTGCGGCAGATTGTTGATTTCCAGATAGCCCAGCGCCGATTCCGGCACATAAGCGGCAATGTCCACCGGCTGCGGGCGGCGTAGATAAATCCAACCGCCCGTCGCCAGCAGCACTAATGCCAAAACCGCCAGACTGATTTTTGTTCGAGTGTATTTGCCCATAACTTTCTTGATGCATCCAACGCGGCGAGATAGTAAACGCCAAGCGCCAAACAGCAAAACCGGCAATTTACATCTTTTTACACGATTTGCCGTCGCTTTTTGAGAATTTTATTGCTCTCAATTTATTAACGGGTGTACATTGCCACTGCATCGCCAGTTTGCCAGGCGTTGCAAACCTCATAATTGACGGAAAAGAGCCGACCTCACTCTCTGGCTTCTCGTTCCCTCCGGTTCTCTCCGACAATTGTTATGCGGCTAACTAAACTCAACGACTAAATTCCGAAAACAAGCTTCTGGCCGGTGCCCGCCAGTCTGTGGCGATTTATTTTCGCCACTAAATTGGTCATGCATGGTGATGGTTGAAGCAATTATCAACCCGAATTCGCTGACTACTTTGCAGTGGATTCATTTACCTCATGGTGATTAAAATGACTATTTCAACTAATTCAGGCAAACTTCTACGGCAAACAATCAAGTCATTCCAAATTTTGCTGCCATTACTAATATCGGCGGCAGTGTCAATAAGCACCTAGGTGAAAGTAATGCGGTATTTTGAACCGATGCCCCTGATCACATCAAAGAGCGCTTCGGTCATGGTCTTGAAGCTCTGATAAGCATCCAACGGCAACCACTCGTACTTGATCTTGCGCCAGAGGATTTCAATCAAGTTCAGTTCCGGGCAATAGGCTGGTAGAAACTTTACATAGAGGTCTTCTTTCTGCCAGCGTTCGATCTCCACTTCGAATTCATCGCTAGTATGAATCGGGGCGTTATCAACCACCACGAGCGCCGGGCGCTCCAGACGCTGACTAAACAGATCAAAACAGCCAGTCACGACGTGGCTGTTAATGGCTCCTTCGAAAGCGAAGGAATGGAACTGGTGATGCAAATTGAAAAAGCCCAGCACGTTTTGGCGCGGCCCGTGTGTGGAGGCCAATTCCAGCCTCTCTCCCACCAGTTGCCAGGCGTATGGGACACAAGGCTGCAAGGTGAAACCGGCTTCGTCGAAATACCAGAGGTCGAATTCGCTCGTCGGCAAGAGCGATTCGGCGCGCAACTGCGCCAGTTCGGCCTGTGCCGCGCGGAATTCATCTTCGTCGCGGAAAGAGCGCAGGCTCCGGCGCATTCGCTTCCAGATGTAGTCGTGAACTTTGAGAATGCTCTTCAAGGTGTCGCTGCTGATGACCTTGCCGATTTCGTCGGCGATGCGCTTTAAGCCTTGCTTGGTCGAGCGCGGATCTTTGCGGACAATTTCGATAGCGCGCTGTTGTTCTTCTTCATTGAGCTTGGGAGGGCGCCCGCCGCGCGGGTCATCATCGAGCCCGTCGAACTTGAACTCCTCCCACCAATCGAGCCATTGGCTGACGCGGTCGCGGTCGACCTGGTAAATGTCGGCGATCTGATCAATCGAGTAACGACGCTCACTGAGCAGGATGGCGTGCGCGCGCATCCTCTTCCGCTGCGGCGCCGATGATTTCATGATCTCCTTGAGTTGATCACGTTGCTCGGATGTTAGCGGCTTAACAAATTTCGTTGGTGTCTTCATTGCCTGAACATTTTACCGCAGAATTTTTACCCAAGTGCTTAAAGTCTGCTCGGCGGCCGTTGATTTCTACGGTCGTACCTACGAGCGTGGTGGGTAATTGGATACCCGGGGGGGCTGGGTCGGCGTCGGCAGCGACGGCTGTAGTCGCTG
>CAZIGP010000743.1:0-2840 GCA_964538425.1 uncultured Pirellulales bacterium
AAAATGCGCCACGGCAGTGCTGATGGATATGAGCGGCTCGATGCGGTACGACGGGCAGTACATCAATGTCAAACGGATGGGCTTGGCACTGGAAGGGTTAATTCGCCGTGAATACCCCGGCGATTTTTTGCAGTTCATCGAGATGTTCACGTTCGCCAAGCCTCGCACGAGCGGCGAGATTGCTGCGCTATTGCCGAAGCCGGTAACGATTTTCGACTCGTACGTGCGGTTGTGGGCTGACATGAGCGATCCTGACGTGAGCGAAATACAAATTCCTCCGCACTTCACGAACATTCAGCACGCGCTGCAAATGGGTCGTCAGTTTTTGTCGCAGCAGGACACGCCAAATCGACAGATTGTGCTCATTACCGACGGCTTGCCGACGGCTCACTTTGAAGGCACCAAACTGTTTCTACTCTATCCGCCTGACCGCCGCACTGAGGAAGCAACAATGCGAGAAGGCCTGCTTTGTCAGCGTGAAGGTATTACGATCAATATCTTCTTATTGCAAAGCTGGAACCAATCACGTGAGGATATTCAATTTGCGTATCGGCTGGCGGAATCGACGAAAGGCCGTGTTTTTTTCACCGCCGGTCGCGATCTGGATCGCTTTGTGGTGTGGGACTACCTGAACCGGCGGCGGTCGATTGTGGCTTGATAAAATCCCGTTTCTATGCTGACGTCACTTCTAATTTTTGACGTTCTCTTAGTTTAATTCTCCAAAAACCAGCTAGTAGCTTAAGGGCCTCGCTGGTAATCGGTTACTAACCAGCGGTCGTTTTCCCATTGGAAATCCACTCTTAATCGGCTGAGATAGGTAAATGGGAAAGGATTATTTCGTTCGCGGGCTTCGCCGCGGGCGTATACTCGAAACTCTGCGCGAGCCGTGGGAGGATGTTTCGTGCGATTCACTGTAATGTCGATGGCGCTGATTCCTACCTCGTCAATTCGCGAGGCCTGATGGATCCAACTGGCGGCTTGAGCGCGCACGTGGGGGACTGACGGGGAGACGTAATCGAGCAATGCTTCAAATTGATTCTGCTCGGCGAGATTGGCAGCTTTGAAGAGAGTTTGCTCAACGACTTCGCGGTCGGTAACTACCATCATGTCGATCAAGATAGCAGCCACGATGCAAAGGACGACGCCTGCCATGGCCAGCATAATTACGCCTCGTCCGGTTTTCAGGAGGAACACCAACAGTACCAACAGCGTGATACCGCAGATGACAAAAACTGGCGTCGAGTCATCGGTGAGCCAGAACATGAAAGAAATGGGGAATGGGGAATGAAAAGGATTAGGGCGCGCCTTGCTTTTCCACTAAGGCGGAGCGGATTGAGCGGCGCTATTTTGCTGACGTAAGTTTTGGAGCCGGCGCTTTTGCAATCTTACTACTCCAGCGAAGGCGACTAAAGCGATGGCCACGATCACTAGAATCAATGGACCGAGTGTGAAAACGCGACTCCAAGGGCGCTGTTCCGACTGAGAGTGGTTGGCGGCGGGTTGTTCTAGTGATTCTCTGCCTTGGGCGCGTTCGCGGCCGTGAAACTTAGTTTCGATAATTTCCTGCCGTCGCTCGAATTTTGGAGCGATGGTGAAAATTCCTGCCAGCGCGGCTAAGGCGAAGATGAGCACCCAATACCATGGCGAATCAGTAACTGGCGACGATTTCCCTAGCTCCGACTTCGACATGATGTAATTTGTCAGCGTTTGCGGAACAATGGCCCAGCGTAAATGGCTCCTTCGCCCAATTGTTCTTCAATTCTAAGCAATTGATTGTACTTTGCCATGCGATCGGTGCGGCTTGCCGAGCCGGTTTTGATTTGACCGGTGCCCATGGCAACGGCAAGATCGGCGATAGTGCTGTCTTCAGTTTCGCCGCTGCGATGGCTGGAAATACTGGTATAGCCGTTGCGATGAGCAAGCTGAATGGCCTCGATCGTCTCGGTGAGCGTACCGATTTGGTTTACTTTAATGAGGATGCTGTTGCCCACGTGTTCGTCGATGCCACGTTGGAGTCGCTTCGTGTTGGTGACAAACAGATCGTCGCCGACCAATTGGGCTTTGCTGCCAAGCTTTTGAGTAAGCATTTTCCAGCCTTCCCAATCATCCTCGGAGCAACCGTCTTCGATCGAGCAGATAGGATACTTTTCGACCCAAGCGGTAAGAAAATCGACCATTTCGGTAGAACTTAGTTGCTTTCCATCGATTGAATACTTTTTGGTTTTTTCGTCGTAGAACTCGGTCGCTGCTACATCGAGCGCAATCTTGATTTGTTCGCCCGGTTTGTAACCAGCTTTTTGAATCGCTTCGATAATCAGATCGAGTGCCTCGCCGTTACTTTTCAAATCAGGAGCGAAGCCACCTTCATCCCCTACGTTCGTGTTTAATTTCTTGGCCTTCAGCACACTTTTAAGACTGTGAAACGTTTCGACGCCGGCTCGCAGTGCATCGCTGAAACGAGTGAAGCCAAGCGGCATGACCATAAATTCTTGCACGTCCACCGCGTTATCGGCATGAGCGCCACCGTTGATGATGTTCATCATGGGAGCTGGAAGTAATCTTGCTCCAGGACCACCTAAATAGCGAAAGAGTGGCAGCCCACAAAATTCGGCAGCCGCGTGGGCAACTGCCAGCGAGACACCGAGAAGGGCATTGGCACCGAGGTTCTTTTTGTTTTCTGAGCCATCGAGTTCAAGCATCCGCCGATCGACGGCGGTTTGATCCAGTGCTTCGTAGCCGATAAGTTCGTTGGCCAAAACATCGTTTACGCTGGCCACGGCTTTAGTAACGCCTTTGCCGACATATTGTGATTTATCTCCATCCCGCAATTCCCAAGCCTC
>CAZIGP010000744.1:0-2839 GCA_964538425.1 uncultured Pirellulales bacterium
GATCGCCTCGAGCCTCTCCCGGCGCGATCTCCTGAAAACAGGAACCACCCTTGCAACCGGAGCCTTGCTTGGCGGCGTCACTCTTCAAACCCGTACTGTCAAAGCCAGTGAACTAACGGCCGATCGAGTCAATGAATCGATCCAGTGGGGTATCGATTTTCTTAAGCAGCGGCAGCGAAACAACGGCACCTGGCCTGAGCAGTTACATTATCGCCTTGGCCTCACGCCGCTATGCACTTTAGCTCTGTTGAATTCGGGATGTCGTCCCGAAGACGACGTCATTAAAAAAGCTCTTACCTGGCTTCGCGGATTCCAACCCGATTCAACTTACACGGCGTCGCTGCAAACGATGGTATTTTGTGCCGCCGAGCCTGCGCGAGATCAATTACTCATTCAGCGGAATGTTCGATGGCTGGAGCAACACCAAATTCCAGATGGCAAAGCGGCAGGCATGTGGGCCATTCCTCATCGCATCACGACCGACCACGCTGACCACTCGATGACCCACTTCGCTTTGTTAGCGCTCTACGAAGCAGAACGAGTTGGCGTACAAGCTCACGACAGCACTTGGCGAGCCGCGCTGGCTTACTGGCAGCGATCGCAAAATAGCGATGGTTCCTGGGGCTGGGGGCCCGAAGACGCCGGCACAGGAAGCATGACTTGTGCAGGAATCGCATCGCTGATTATCGCTTCCGGGCAGCTCCGGCGATGCCAAAGTCGAAGGAGACCAGATTATTTGCTGTTGCGAACAACAGCCAAATCCCACTTTAGAAAAAGCGAAAACTTGGTTAAGTGAGTCTTTCTCCGTCAATCGCAACCCAGGTTCGCAGCATTGGCTTTCCTATTATCTCTACAGCATGGAACGCGCCTGCCGAATGTCGGCCTTGCGCTTCATCGGTGGCCACGACTGGTATCGTGAAGGCGTGCAAATGCTACTCGCATCTCAGAACCTTTCCGGTTCTTGGCCTCCCGATGTTGAATTCAAGCAAGTGGACGACTTGCATGTATCGACGAGTTTTTCCTTGATGTTCTTGGCAAAGGGACGTCGACCGGTAGTGATCGCCCAACTCAAACACGGCTCCACCAACGATTGGAACCGGCATCGTAGCTCGGTGTTTAATCTATTGAGCCATGTCGAGCGTGTCTGGAAGCGCGATCTAACCTATCAAGTCGTCGATTTTGCCGCTGCCAGCGTGGATGATCTACTGGAAACACCCGTCCTTTATCTCAGCGGACGAGATGTTCTCCAATTTTCCACACCAGAGAAAAACAAACTGCGCGACTATCTTGATCGAGGCGGTTTTTTATTCGCAGTTCAATGCTGTCAAGGAGATGACTTTGATCGAAGCTTCCGTCAGCTTATGGCAGAGGTTTATCCGGAGTCCGAAAATCGGTTAATGCCTTTGTCCGCAAGCCATCCCGTCTGGTTTGCCGAACAAAGCGTTCTGCCAAAACATCTGCCCGAACTTTGGGGCCTCGAGACAGGCTGTCGCACCGCCGTGCTTTATTGCCCGTTCGACTTATCATGTCGCTGGGAGCTGGCGCGCACGGGGCGCGAAGAAAAATACTCCCCAGCCATTCGAGAGCAAATTCAAGCCGCGAAGGCAATTGGCTTGAATATTTTGGCCTACGCCACCAATCGTGAGCTCGAATACAAAAATCCAGCCTTCACGGTGACGCCTAAAACAGAATCATCCGATGCATTTGAGCGAGGTGCCGTTTGCCTTGGCAACCTCGTTCATCCTGGTGGCTGTCACGCTGCTCCCGCAGCGCTCGGAAATTTGCTGAAGCTATTATCCGATCGTTATAAGTTGCGTTTCGACACCCGGCAGCGCGATGTTAGTCTTTCCGACGCTAGCCTTTTCGAGTTTCCCCTGCTCTTTATGCATGGACGAAGAGCATTTCATTGGAACCAGCAGGAACGTCAAGCCCTCCGAACTTATCTCGAGCGAGGCGGAGCAATGCTGGCCGATGCAATTTGTTCCAGCCAGGAATTCGCCGATTCCTTTCGTCGAGAGCTGAACGCCGTCTTTCCTGATCAATCACTCGAACCGATTCCTCCTAACCACCCGCTCTTCACTTCGCAATTTGGCGGTGAAGACATTCCATCGGTATCCATGCGTACGCCACGCAGTGGTCATGAACGAACAACTCAATCCGTCGCAGCGCATTCAGCCAAGCCAGAATTAGCAGGGCTGCAACTCGGCGATCGCTATGCGGTGATCTTTTCTCCGTACGACATTAGTTGCGCCCTACAAAAGAGCCAATCCCTGGAGTGTGCCGGCTATTCGCAGCTCGATGCTGCCAAGCTTGCCGTTAATATCGTGTTCTATTTGATGCATAACTAAACGATTCCCAACTCGATTCTCAACCAATCAAATTTTAAAATGGCTAGGTTTTCGTCACTAAAATTCCCGCTGATCGCGCTCTCAGCAGCGGTGATCGCTTGGCTCTTTGTCGGCAATTTTCCTCCGAATCAGGCCGCAGAAACGCAAGGGCCCGTCTCCAGCCCCAACGCATTGCGTTTGCAAGGAACGATCCATTCCAAAATAACTGCCGACGGGCACAAGTCGATCGAACATGGTACCGAGTGGCTGATCTCGGCAATTCGTCATGATGGCTGTTTGGGAGCCGACATCGATCAACCGCGCGACTTGGCCTGCACATCGATTGCTGGCCTCGCTCTCCTTTCCCAAGGCAATACGCCTCGCCATGGTCGGCACGTCCATCAACTCCAGCGAATTCTCGATGCCGTCTTAAATATGATCGACAATACCGCGGCCGGTGAAATTCCCAAAACGGCCGACACCCAAGTTCAACGCAAAATTGGCCGAAAAGC
>CAZIGP010000745.1:0-2825 GCA_964538425.1 uncultured Pirellulales bacterium
CGTTGCTGCACCAAATAGCCATAGCAACCAGTGAGAGGAACCATGGCGTAACATCTCGCCGCAATCGCCGATGTGGCTGAACGAGCCAAAGGCGATATAAGCGCCATTGGCAATCAAGCAAAAGCCTGCGAAGAAACGTGCGAAGGATTGCCCGCAACACTTCATTCGATCGATCGCTAGCCAAACCAAAAGCGGCAATACCACGCCGATCACCGGCCCTGCCCACACCACGACGAGCGGCTGCGGATTCGGCTGCACATCGGTTCGCGAAATTTCTAGCGGATGCAGCACGACTTTGGTTACTTGTCCGCTTGTCAACCAAGCGCCAATCACATGTCCCAACTCATGCACCGCTTGCATCAATAGCCAAGATAGCAGGAGCGTCGAAATTATTAACACGATTTGGTAACAGCGTGGCATCGTCGACTAAATTTTCATGAAATTGCTTTTTAATGGATCAGCCGCTTGCACGCAGGCCTGACGGAGTTGATACTCGAAGTAACTTCAATCATAGACATTATGGACGCTGTTTCACTAACCATCGCTGTTGCTCCGCTGGGGCTGTATTTGCTGCTCATCGGCGCGCTCAATTTAGGGCGCCGGCCCCGCTTAGTTTCCGGCAATCTGGATGCTTCGTTACTGGCTGCGGCATTATTAGGAATGGTCATTGTGGGGCCGATGAATCTATTCTTGCCAGATGCTGCCGTCACGCGTTTTGGGCCTTATGTGTGGTCACTGCTGGTGGGCTTTTATGCGTTGTGTGTGACGCTTTATATTCTAATAGCCCGGCCAAAGTTGCTTGTTTTTAATGCCTCATCCGACATCGTGCGCGGGCTGCTGGAAAAGATCGCCACCAAGCTAGATGCGTCGGCGAAAATTGCCGGCGATGCGTTTCAATTGCCGAATCTTTCGGTCCAATTGCATTTAGATTTTACGCCCGGCATGCGCAACGTAACGCTGAAGGCGACGGGAGATCACCAAAGTTTTTCAGGATGGAACTCTCTGCGGCGCGAATTAAAAATAGCGTTGCAAGAGGTCGAAGTTTCGCCAAATCCCCGTGGTTTCAGTTTCTTGGCAATTGGCTTACTACTGCTCGGCGGATCGCTTTCGCAGCTTGTGCAAATGCCGTCGAACTTGATTGCACAGCGTTTAAGCGAAATGCTGCGGATGTAATGCCTATTGCTGTTCTAGCGATGAGGCGACCACTTTGAACGACGGGCGGTTGACGACGATTCGTTAGACGCAGCGGTATCACTTTCAGGCGAATCCACAGCGTCATCCTCTTGCGTCGAATTAGCAGGCGCATGATCTTCGTGTCCCGCGAGCGACACTTGCGATTTTGTCCAGCCACGGCTGCCCGCCAGTTGAACTTCAATGGGCAAGTTGGCCTCCAACTTACGGCCGTCGTAAGTGGTGAATCGCACAAACAATCGCAAGTCGCTGTGCTCCGGCTGTTTAGGCCAAGGCAACTCGAACTGTAGTGCAGCGCCTTGGCGATTGCGCCGCACATGCTTTGCTACTTCGTCGGCATCAAAATCCCACCGCGCGATCTTGGCGGCGCGGCCTTCCACCGATGGATCGACCACGACGATGGACACATCACCCGGAGCAATGATCTGCGAGTCTTTCGCATCACGCTGTTCAATGGCAACGCTAAGCAACTCGTCCCCTGGCTTGCCATCGAGATTCAAACCACCGCTAAGCCCTTCATCGAGCAAAATGCGATCGATCTTCACATCGGGATTAAGGCGTTCTGCCACATGTGACGAATCAACTGGGCGCTGGCTAGGGATTTCTGAGATGGCGCTGGCCTGCGTGAACGCTGGCCCGCTGATCTCCGTTTTCGGGCGTGGAGGATTAGAACGTCCCGATCCGCCGGAACTTCCCGATTTACCCGGCACGGGTGGTAAGGCCGGCGGGGCGATTTCGGTGCCTGGCTCAACAAGCGGCCCGGTATTAGGTGCCGGTGGTAATTGTGAAGGATCACGATCTCGACCGCCTCCGCCCGAAGGCGCCAAAATGCTCGAAGGCGGCGACAAATCGGGGCCAGTGGCGGCTTTGCCGCGCAAGGCATCGGCTTCTTTCTTAAAGGTTTCTGCCTGCTGGCGCGCGTCATCGAGGGCACGCTGCTGGTCTTCCATGGCCCATTTAAGCCGCCAGATGCAGTCTTCTTGCAAGCGCAGCTCGCGCTCCAAAAGCTGTTGATTGTTACGCGCTTGGTGCATGCAGCCGGACAAAATGAGTGCCGGCAAAGCAACGATTAACAGGCCCGTTCTCATGGTTCGCCTCTTGCGAAAAAACGGCCAACTGCCCGATCCATCGAGCAGGTCAGGAGTCAGATATCAGGATTCAGGAGTCAAACTTGGTTCGTCGTGCAGAAAGCGACGTCAATCGTTGACTCCTGACACCTGATTCCTGGCTACTGTGTCTTCACTTCCATATGTTCAATCACTTGATCGATCAACTTATATTCCAGCGCTTCTTCGGCCGACATGAATCGGTCGCGGTCGGTATCTTGTTCAATCTTCTCCAAAGGATGCCCCGTGTGTTTCAGCAAAATTGAATTCAATTTTTGCTTCACTTTTTTGAATTCTTTGGCATGAATCATAATTTCTTCCGCCGTGCCTTCGGCGCCTGCCAGCGGCTGGTGAATCATAATTCTGGCATTAGGCAATGCGCGTCGTTTCCCTTTGGCGCCAGCAGTAAGTAGCACGGCCCCCATCGATGCAGCTTGCCCGATGCAATAAGTCGCTACGTCGCAGGTAACGAATTGCATCGTGTCATAAATCGCGAGCCCTGCAGAAACGCTTCCGCCTGGCGAATTG
>CAZIGP010000746.1:0-2816 GCA_964538425.1 uncultured Pirellulales bacterium
GCACACCCCGCCGTGCCGCCGACGTTAGGGCTGCGACAATGCTCACCGGCGTCGAGATCACGAGCGCGCAAGGACAAGCGATCACCAACAGCACCAGACCTTGATAAAACCACCGTGACCAGGGATCGCCCAGGAGCAGTGGGGGAAGCACGATCACGGCGAGCGCCAACAGCATGACTGCCGGCGTGTAATATCGTGCGAACTTCTCCACCCACTGCTCGCTGGGCGATCGCTTGCTTTGCGCGTCACCGACCATGCGAATGATCTTTGCCAGCGTCGTATCCGCCGCCGGTTTAGTCGTCACGAAGACCACGGCCCCGTCTTGATTGATGGTGCCGGCAAATACCTCACTGCCGGGTGATTTGGCGACCGGCACCGATTCGCCAGTGATCGGAGCTTGATTGACCGTCGTTTCGCCTTTCTCGATCTTGCCATCCAGCGGAAATTTCTCGCCAGGGTGAACGATCACTCGGCTGCCGACTGTGACTTCGCCGACATCCACGACCGCTTCGCTTCCGTCCGGGCGGGCTAGTCGAGCAACATCCGGGCTGAGCGACATCAGCGCCGCAATCGCCCGCCGGGCGCGACCGACACTCCATGATTCAAGCGCTAACGACAGTGCAAAGAGGAAGGCGACTGTGGCAGCTTCCAAGAACTCATTGATGAACAGCGCTCCCAGAACGGCGATGGTCATCAGCAGGTTCATGTCGGGCCGCAATCCCAGCAGCGACCGCCATGCTTTGGGCGCGACATACCACGCTCCTGTGACGACAGCCGCCAAGTAGAGCAGCTTCGAGACGAGCGGCATGGAAAGTGACTCTTGGCCGCCGATCGCTGCGCGCCAGCCGCTGGTGGTGACATGCGTGATGAGTCCGGCAAGAACCAGCAGACCGCTGGCCGAAGTGATAGCCGTGCGTCCCCATCGTTCCCAACCGGAGTGTTCCAAGGCCGGCTCGGTTGCATCTTGCCACGGCTCCGCACGCAGTCCCGCTTTCGCCACGGTGGCGACCAAATTGGCCATGCCTACGCTTGTTTCATCAAATTCAACGGTCAGCTTCGCATTCAACAGGTCGAATGCCAAATCTTGGACGCCAGCCAGCGGCGCAAGCTCCGCGCGAAGCGCCGAGACTTCCTCAGCACAGTCCATCCCCTCAATTTTGAATGCTGCTTTTGCCATTCTGGTCTAGTTGCAACACCCCGCCGTGCAACGTGAGGAGGACGACAATGGGTAGCTACGAGGAAATCTGTTCTGGCTGTTGTCAGTCCAGTTATTGGAACTGGCGGAGTTCATCGAGCCGGTTGGCGAGAATTGCTGCGATGCGGCAGCAGTCGCAAAGCTGGCCGGCATGAATGGCTGAGAGGGGGTGGTGTTTGGCGAAGAGGTCTGAGCCGATGGGCCATCCCCAGGAACCGATGACGCCAGCGGATAGGAAGGACCGTATCCCGGCGTCGGTGCTGGCACAGACGATATGGCATTGGCAGGCGAACCCGCCGTCGATTTCTGTGAGGTTCGACAACCAGTCAGGACAGCTACGCCTAAAAGCAATGGTATGACAATGGCTCGCTTTCTCAGTAACATCTTTTCTCCTTATTGTTGAAGGCCGACTACGTTTTTTTCTGTGTCGTAGCGGTCTCTATTCGCATTGAAATCGGTTAAGCCGCGCACAGTAAAACGTCGGCGGAATCGTCCACGATCGCACCGTCTACCAATCGAAGCGTGCGCCCCGCCCGTGCGGCGGCTTCGGGATCGTGAGTCACCATAATCACCGTCCGTCCTTCGCAGCAGAACTCTTCCAGAAAACTCAACACATCGTGGCGAGTCTCAGGATCGAGATTCCCCGTGGGTTCGTCGGCAAGGATCGCCAGCGGCTCGTTCGCCAAGGTCCGTGCCAATGCCACGCGCTGTTGCTGGCCGACGCTCAGCTCGCACGGCTTATGATGTAGCCGTGACACCAGGCCAACGCGAACCAACAGTTGCGATGCCCGCACTTGCTGTTGATCTTCCGACAGTCCCATCAGCATTAGCGGCACTTTGACGTTCTCCAATGCTGTGAGATAGGGCACTAAGTTGAACGTCTGAAACACAAACCCAAGAGTACGTTGACGAATTTCAGCCCGCTCGGCGGCCGATGCGTCGTAAAGCGATTGGCCGTCCAGCCAAACCTGCCCGCTTGTCGGAGCGAGCATTCCGCCGAGGATCGACAAAAACGTCGATTTGCCACTGCCGCTAGGGCCAACCACCGCCACAAACTCACCGGCATGGACCTCGAACGAAGTCGGCTGAAGCGCCACAATCTCTTCGCTTCCGCGACGATAGCGCTTGGAAACATCTTGAAGTCGAAACATGATTAGACCTCTCGAAAACAGAGACAGGGATCAATTTGCGCCGCGCGACGCGCCGGTAGATAACTGGCAACCAGCGCGACAGCCCCGGCCAGCAGCACCGACAGGGCAGCCAACGAAGGCAACGGCTGAACTACTACGCCAGCTAGTTGCGGGCCGACTGCGACAGCGGTAGCAGTCCCCACCAAATAGCCGATGACTCCACCGGCGACACCAACGAGGCTCGCTTTACCGAGAAACAGCCGTGATACCCATGACTGTTTGGCCCCCAAGGCCATCAAGGTTCCAATTTCACGGCGACGTTCTCTGACATTTGAAAACATGGTGCCGGCCACACTAGCAATGCTCACGACGATCAGGATGCCGCTCCAGAGCCTGACGTCCGCGTCGCCGCGCACGCCGCGCAGCTCGCCGGTCGTCGCATCGAACTGCAGCCAGCCCGGCTTCGAAACGATCTCGTAGCGCAGCACGTC
>CAZIGP010000747.1:0-2812 GCA_964538425.1 uncultured Pirellulales bacterium
TGTTGGAAATGATGATCGCCTGGTTAAGCATTTTCTGCTGAGACTAACGTTTCCAGCTGCCGCTGTATGCCGTTAATATCGGTTGATTCGTCACTGCCCCGTAATCCGTTAGTTGCTGCATGGCTGGTTATGACCTAGAAATGTATGTCGTAAATTCGTCGATAAACCCAAGCAAGAATCTATCACGCCAAAGCAATCCTGAGGAGGATTTTTATGTTTGATAAAGCAAAACGTGCATCATCGTTCTTAATTCTTCGAGGATTGGTATCGCTGTTTTTTGGCGTTCTTGTTTTGGCATTGCCCGAGGGACAAGTTGCCGCGTCATTGATTTGGGTATTCGGCATCTTTGCTTTAGTTGAAGGTTCTTTCGCCTGTGTTGGTGCTTTGGTCAGCACCGATACATTCGATGATTGGGCGCTGCTGTTCTTGGCTGGCATGCTTGGTATTGTGATTGGCATTTTTGCTTTGACTCAACCAGGAATGGCCGCCTTGGCACTGGTGTTGTACATCGGCATTCGAGCAATCATTACCGGAGTCATGGAAGTGGCTGTTGCGATTCGGTTACGTAAGCAAGTACAAGGCGAATGGTTAATGATTCTTTCTGGTGCGATTTCGGTTTTGTTTGGTTTGGTGCTGCTCCGCTATCCCGTTGCGGGGCTAGAAGCTGTTGTTTGGCTAATCGGCATTTACGCGATTGCCATCGGGGCCATGCAATTGGTATTGGCCGGTCAAATTCATCATTGGCTGAAGCGAATTGAAGAGCACAAGAAAGCGTTGGCCGGAAAGACGGTTTAAGCTTCTGGGGTTTTCCACGGAGTGATAATCGCTAAGCCTGGGATTGCATCGTTTCGATCTGAAGTGTGAAATGTATCCATGGATCCCGAGCGATTGCTACCGTTTGGCACGACGCGCAGCCGCGTGACGAATCGTTACGCGCTGATTACCGCTGATACGCATGTAAAATCGCCGCTGATGGGGTGGCAGAATGCGTCGGCTGTCGTTCACATCGCTCCGGAGATAGGAGCGCGATTCACCCAATACACGGCTACGCTTGAGGCAAGTGCAAGCAGTGCCATGCCGGGAGGTGGGGTTGAACGATTTATCTTCGTTCTTGAAGGGACGTTGTCCCTGACTGCCGAGAGTAAGACCACTGAACTGCGTATTGGGCAATATGCGTTTTTACCTGCCGGCGTGATTCATCAAATTTCAACGGCTGCAAAACCTGCCAAGCCAAACGAGCCAGTGGCACGCCTCGCCGTTTTTGAAAAGCTTTATCAAGCGACGGATTTAGCGCCGCAGCCATCGATCTATCTTGGCGATCAGCAAGACAGGCCAGGTGACATATTTCTTGGCGATCCGGCTTTGCGGTTGCAAACGTTGCTGCCCATCGAGCCATCGTTTGATATGGCCGTCAATATTTTTACTTACGATTCTGGTGGGCATTTGCCACAGGTCGAAATTCACGTCATGGAACACGGCTTGTTAATGCTCGACGGCACCGGAGTCTATCGACTCGACAACGATTGGTTCCCGGTGCAAGCCGGCGATGTCATCTGGATGGCTTCGTATTGCCCTCAATGGTTCGTCGCGATGGGCAAGCAACCTGCCAGGTATTTGTATTACAAAGATATTCACCGCGATCGACTAACTGAAAAGCAGTGAAAGGCTTCTGCGGTTCAATTCGATGAGCCATTACTCCGTCGATATTGAGCAAATTTCTTCTGAACTCGACCGATTGGCCGAATTTTCTGATGCTCTGGCGCCGGCTGTCACGCGAGTGATGCTCAGCGATACCGATCTGGCAGCACGGCAATATCTAATGAGCTTGTTTCGCAAGGCCGGCTTAAAAATTCGAGTCGATGCGGCAGGCAATATCTTTGCACGATGGGCCGGCAGCGAGCCGAGTTTGCCTGCAGTGGCAACCGGTTCGCACACCGATGCGATTCCGCACGCTGGAAAATACGATGGCACGGTTGGTGTACTTGGCGGCCTGGAAGCGATCCGAGCAATGCAGCGATCGGGATTTAGACCTCGTTGCTCAATCGAGCTTATCATGTTTACTTCTGAAGAGCCGACACGCTATGGGATTGGCTGTTTGGGAAGCAGGATGTTATCCGGGCAACTGAATGCCGACTCGGCTGCAAAACTGACGGATCGTGATGGAGTTTCTTTTGGCGAGTTTTATCAGCGTACTAGTGGCGAAGGCACGTTAAACGATGTGTGTTTGCAGCAAGGTTACTACCAAGCATTTATTGAGTTGCACATCGAACAAGGTCCACTACTAGAACAAGCTAGTCTGCCGATTGGTGTTGTCACCGCGATTGCTGCTCCTGCGGCATTGCGAGTTTCTTACCAAGGGCTCGGCGGCCATGCTGGTGCGGTGTTGATGCCTGATCGGCGTGATGCTTTGCTGCCTGCGGCAAAGCTTGCACTAGCCGTCGACGACGCAGCTCGTCGACATGGTGGAGCCGATACGGTAGCCACCACCGGCGTGCTCGATGTGCATCCGCGAGCTATTAACAGCATTCCTAGTCGTACTTATCTCGAAATTGATGTTCGCGACATTGAATCGAATCGCCGAGATGCCGTGTTGAATCGGATTCGCGAGCAAGCCCAGCAATTCGGCAATGAGCACCAGCAAGAAACTAATATTGAGCTCATCTATTGCGATTTGCCTGCGGAATGCGATCCTGGTGTGATCCAGGCGATTGAAGCAGTCACAACGGCGGCTGGGCACAAATCTCAACGTATGGTCAGCCGAGCGTATCATGATTCGCTTTTCATGGCGCAAATTTGCCCTACCGCCATAATC
>CAZIGP010000748.1:0-2808 GCA_964538425.1 uncultured Pirellulales bacterium
TGGTGGCAGCAATGCGGCAGGAATGTTTTATCCCTTTGTGGAACATGGACAGGTGGAACTAGTTGGCGTCGAAGCCGGTGGCCGCTCGAACAAAGCGGGCGAACATGCCGCGCCACTTTCACACGGATCTCCCGGCGTCCTCCATGGCAGCTACAGTTATGTGATGCAAGATGAAGACGGCCAAACGTGCGATGTCCACAGCGTTTCTGCTGGCTTGGATTACCCAGGCGTCGGCCCTGAGCATAGTTTTTGGAAAGACGCCGGTCGCGTAAAGTACACAAGCTGCCTCGACAACGATGCTCTGGCAGCATTCAATTTACTTGCACTCACCGAAGGAATTTTGCCCGCGCTCGAAAGTTCCCATGCTGTGGCCAAAGGCATTGAATTGGCAGCCAAGCGAAAAAAAGACGAGATTGTAGTCGTTTGTCTTTCCGGTCGTGGCGACAAAGATGCGGCAGAAATCGCCCGCCTGCGTGGCGAAACCTTCGGCTAATCTACTTTTCAATTCTGAACCCTGAACCCTGAACTCTCCGACGTGTCTTCGATTGACCAACTTTTTGCCGATTTGCGTCGCAATGGCCGCAAGGCTTTGATGCCTTTTATTACGGCAGGCGACCCCGATTTAAATTTTACGGCCGCCGTCTTGGAAGAGCTCGCTCGCCGCGGGTGCCATTTGTGCGAATTGGGAATTCCTTACAGTGATCCCATCGCCGATGGGCCGGTCATTCAAGCGTCGTACACTCGAGCGCTGAGTCATAAAGTCAAGCTGGCCGAAATTTTAGCAATGGGCCAGCGTGTTATCCCCAAAGTACCGATGCCGGTGGTCTCGATGGTCAGCTATGCAATCATCTATCGCCACGGTTTAGAAAAATATGTGGCGGATGCAAAACAAGCGGGCATTGTTGGCGCCATTGTGCCCGATTTGCTCGTCGATGAAGCTGGCCCCCTAGCGAAAATTTGTCGTGCTAACGATTTCAGTCTGATTCAGCTTGTAACACCGACCACTCCGCGCGATCGGGCCGTACGCATCGCCGAATCTTCAACCGGTTTTCTCTATTATGTTTCGATTGCCGGGATTACAGGCGAACGCACCGAATTGCCGCCGGAACTCGTCGATAATGTGGGCTGGCTCAAAGAGCGTACGCCGCTGCCGATTTGCATCGGTTTTGGCATCAGCACGCCAGAACATGTAAAACTGCTAAGTCCAGTCGCCGACGGTTTAATTGTCGGCTCGGCCATTGTACGGCGGATTGCTGCGGCCGCTGAAAAGCCAAGGGAACAAGTCGTGAAAGATGTTGGTGATTATGTCGCCTCGCTGTTAGCGGTATTATAATAGTGGATGGGTGAAATGCCGCTTATGGCAAATTGCTGATTCACTTCTCTGCTTTTTGTTTTCAAATGTTTGACTTGTTCAAACAATTGGCCTGCTGGCTCCCAGCGCTCTATTTCGGCTTGCAATTGCCGTCCGAAACGTCTGCCGCCGTTGCGGTAATCAGTAATCGCGTTTCAGCCAACGTGCGATTTACCGTTGTCTTGAGCGGCGACAAACTGCATCCCGATAAGACAAAACCTTATTCGATCGAATCCAACGATTTGGTTGTCGTTGAAAATCCTCGTGGCCAAACGGCTCGCCTGTGGTGTGACACCCAAGCTTATGACATAAGTCCCGACAGCGCGTATTACTTAAGCACGCTCGCAGATGGCAAATTGCAACTTGGGCGAATTGCGCTCGACAATGTACCCGTCGCTGAAAAACCGGTGATTGGCGCGCAAATGGCGGTGAATCCGGACGCCACCGCTCTCAACAATTCGCTCCGCACGATCTCCATAAAAATCTTCGTCGATGAAGAGGAGCCCACGCGTCAAGCTGTTTGGTCGCGACGGCTCAGCGGACGAGTTGCCGAGGCTGCCAAAATCTTGCAGAAGCATTGTGGAATTGATTTAAAAGTGATCGAATTCGGCACTTGGAAAAGCGACAACGATATTCACGATTTTGATCTTGCGGTTGCAGAATTCATCAACGAAACGGATCCTGGCAAGGCTCGTTTGGCGATTGGATTCACCAGCCAGTATCAAATACCCCAAGGGCGAACTCACTTAGGCGGCACGCGCGGCGCGCTGCAACGGCATATCCTGCTGCGCGAATGGTCGAAGCATGTCAATGAGCCTGAAAAGACGGAGCTATTAGTCCACGAACTTGGGCATCATCTTGGTGCGGTGCATAGCCCCCAGCGCGATGCCGTAATGCGTCCACTGCTTGCCGATCGACAAGCTCGTGCGAAACAATTTACCATTCGTTTCGATCCGCTTAACACGCTGGCCATGAATTTGGTAAGCGAAGAAATTCGCGATCGTGGCATCACCCAGTTTGCCAATCTTTCTGTACCGACAAAACAAAAATTGCGAGCTAGTTATAAGGAAATCGATAAGGCGCTGCCTGAAGACCCCGCGGCAAAGATTTATCTCCGCCAATTGGGGATGCCTCAGGCAAGCGGCAATCGTTGAACTGCTAAGATCGCTGAAAGCCCCTTTAGAAGTCTAACAATCAATCGAGCTTTTCTTTGCGAATCTTTTCCGCTTGTTCAGCGCGGAATTGTTTCAGCTTTTCGGTTAGTTCAGGCCGCTTGTTGGCTAAAATAGCAACGGCTAAAAGTGCCGCATTGGTGGCGCCAGGCTTGCCGATGGCTAGCGTGCCTACCGGAATTCCGGCTGGCATTTGAACGGTGGAAAGCAGCGAATCGAGGCCTTTGAGGGAAGCGCTTTCCATGGGTACTCCCAGGACTGGCAATAGCGTATGGGCCGCGGTAA
>CAZIGP010000749.1:0-2807 GCA_964538425.1 uncultured Pirellulales bacterium
TCGGCCACGCCCGGCTGCTGGAAGTAGACCATGTACCAGAAATTGTCGCCGAAAGATTCCTGCCGCGTCAGCGTGTTCGCTTTCCATCGGGTGTAGGGAACGCTCAACCCTGCGACGGCTTTGACGCGGTCGGGATGCAGCAGCGCCGTATGCCAGGCGACGGGCGCTCCCCAATCGTGACCGACTACGATGAACCGTTCGTGCCCCAAAGCGTCGGCAATTCCAACCACATCGCTCGTCAATTCGATGATGTTGTAGGCTTCGATTTCCTCCGGTTTGTCGCTGCCGCCATAACCGCGCTGATCCGGGACGGCGACCTGAAAGCCAGCGGCGACCAGCGGATCAATCTGATGCCGCCACAAATACCAGCACTGCGGCCACCCGTGCAGCAAAACGACCAGCGGCCCCTCGCCTTCGACAACCGTGCGAAGCCGTATGCCATTGGTTTCGATCATCAGAAAATTACGGTTTTTCATCTCGTTTCCTTTCAGGGTTGGCAGAAATTCTGTGTCCCGGCGGGTGTTTACCATCTTGCATTAACAAGCGTCGCAAGTTGAGAACGCCTTTGCGATTAAGCCGTAACGCTTCAACAGTGGCTCGGCCAGTAGGGGTCATACCTGTCAACGTCAGCGCATCTTCGCCCCAGGTGAAATGTTCATGCCAATGATCACGGCGAGGGTGGAACAATGGCGCTAATTCTCGGCTGACAGGGTCGAGCGCCTCAGTTTTGTCGTATTTGATGTTGTTACAGCCCTGACAAGCGAGCGCCAGATTGTCGTCAGCGCTCAGCCCTCCCAGTTCTACGGGGAAAATATGTTCAATCGAATGCCCTTGTGTGGCATGAGACTCGGGACAGAGACAGTATTCGCAGTAGCCCAAGGCGCGCTCTCTTACTTGTTTTCGAAGTTTATTCGGAATGCGCTGTTTAGTCATGCGGCACTGGCTTGAGTCCGAGTTGGTTGATCAAATCGTCAAGCGACACATCACGCAGATGAGAAAGCTCCAGCAGACATTTCAACCTTTCAGCATCGAGCAACTCTACTTGATCAGTTAGTTGAATCAATTCCTGCAATTCCTCTTCCGAAATCGTATGAGACTGGCGTTTTCTGATTAACTCGTTAAGACGTTGTTGCGTGGCGGGTGTTAAACCTTGGTTGATCTTGGACAGCAACTCGGCTTCGCGCTTCGGCAATAAAGTGGTTTCTTCTCTGGCTTTGAGTACAAAAAGCCTGTGCACGAATTGTTCCAACTCGGGCCGTGGTAGTTGCAAAGCAGCATTCAGCAAGTCTTCCGTTTCAATTTGAATTGTTGGCATAGCAATAATTCCTCCATCAGAACTCGCTGATGATAAATCACGTATAAAACTTTAGCGAACCAACCCAATCAAGAAATGATTCTTTCCCGCCAGCGTCGCACACTCATCACGTCGAAGCGTTCGCCTTCAAAAACAATCTGTTTGACTGGCTGCTGAGCGCGCTTCAAATACTCGCTCACATCCATCCAGCGAATCTCACCGTCCGAAGTGCGAATCACCAGCAGCACGGGATAAGCCTGTTGCCGCCAATAATCCGCCCAGCGTTCGTTTTTGATCTGAAAGACCTCAGCGCCGTCGCGTTGCCGTTTGGTCAAGTAAGAATCGCCGGACTTGAGTTGCAGATAAAGCCGCTTGCCGGTGGCGCGTCCCTGGTCGTCTTTGAATTCGATCTCGCCGTCAATGCCGTGATCGCTGTTGGTGTAGCCGCGATAGATTTGTCCGGCTTCGGCGGTGATGGTGAAGGCGTGGCCGACCAGAATCAGTTCGCGGCTTTCGTTATCAATCACAATCTGGCTTTCCACCTGCATCTGGCGCGCTTGTTCTTTCACAGCGGGCGAATCGAACTTCTGCTCCATCACATCGCGCAAGAGGATCGCTTTGCCGCAATCGGGGCAGAAGATTTTGTCCTTGCCGCCAGCCAGCGCCCTGTCAATCTTGGCTTGGTCGGTGAAGGGCTGATTGTGGGCATCGCACTTCCGGTTGCCGCAGCAGTAATGCCGCAGCCGCACGACATCCTGCGCGTGTTCGGTCAGATGGTTGTGAACGTAGCGCAGAAAGACCAGCCGCGAGTTCTCGTCCACATCGGGATTGAAATAAACCTCCAGCCGCGCCGCGCCCTCGGCTTCGCGCGCGAGCTTCAGCCCCAGGCTTTGGCCGGTTTGGGTTTTGAAATCGGCGGCGTCTTTCCAGAGCGCGTCGGCCTCGAAGGCTTCGGTGTGATGCAGCCGCACGACCAGCGTGGCGTAAAGGTCTTCGACGTGGCCGCTGAAACGATAGGTCACCAGCACGTTCGGATGGCCGGGTTGTTCCTTGCGCTCGCGGCGGAAGTAGCTGGGGAAGGTCAGCAGCGCCGAGCCGTCGCAAGGCTGGCGCAAACACCACGCGCGGCTGACGAAGGTTTCCAGCAGCGCGCGCAAGATCACCTTTTCGTCATCTAGCGGCAGGCGTTCAAAGTCTTGATAATCCAGTTCGCCGCCGAGCAGTTCGTCTTCGCGAATGCAGCCGAGTTCCTGCGGATGTTTGCACACCCGGCGCACCACGGCAGGAGCATAACGGCTCTGCACTTCCGGCCTGAGAAAAATAAACCCGCCGAATTCAAGTTAAAGCGTTTTTTGGGGTGATCCATGCAAAGTGTAAAGCGTACTCATGTAGTCACTATCATTTAGCATAAATGAAATTGCGCGATTAAATTCAGTCGGGCTTTGACAAAGAATTATCCAGGCTTTACTGATGGCCGCCATTAACGTATTTGACACGAAATCAAATGCAAATG
>CAZIGP010000750.1:0-2806 GCA_964538425.1 uncultured Pirellulales bacterium
TCCTTCGTCGCCGCCTGCGATCAAAATTCTGCCGTCAGCCAGCGCGATTGCGGTGTGACTGGCGCGGGCGCGATTGAGCGTAGGGCCTTGGGTAAATGTTCCGGTTGCCGGATCGAAAATTTCCGTAGAGTTCATCGCGGAGCCGTAATTGTGCCCGCCGATAATCAGCACTCGACCGTCTTGCAACTTAATTGCAGTATGAGCCGACCGCGCCGAGATTGATTTCGCGCCCAACGTAAATTTCTGCGAAACGGGATTGTATATTTCCGCATCGGTGACCGGGCCGGATTCGTTTTCGCCGCCAATGATCAAAACCCTTCCATCATCCAGCGTTGTCGCCGTGTGGTCGCGGCGAGCGATGTTCAGGTCACCGGCAACACGTAATTGCTTGTCGTCGGCTTGATCCGATGGGGCTGGCGCGGGTCTTTGTCGTTGAGGCAGACTCAGCGCGGATTTGGACGTGTTCGGTTTCAGGAAGTTAGCCGGATTGAGCAGGCTCTCTCGCAACATGGTTCCGATTGATGTCGCCGATGATGTCGAGAGAAATGCGATTGAGAAGCACGCGACCATTGCCAGCAAAACAATCAGGCGCGCGCTTCGTGAAATGGTCTTTATTCTGTCGGGTAAACTCAGTCGAGTTCCTTTCGAGGGATTATTGGGGTTCATGCTTGACTCCTTATACGCCGAATGGGAGACGGCGAATGTCATTGGAATTGTTTATATGGCACCAGGGCTTAAAGAAGTGTCACTTACAGCAATGGCGGACTGCAGTTCTTCAACGGACTGAGGCGAGGAATGGTAAAAGGAGGTTTGTAGCTAAAACCAACCGGATAACCATCTGTTGCCTTGAGCGGCCCATCACCAGTTCCAATGCTTTTAGATTGTGGGGAAGCACGGGACTTGATAACACTGCACACCTGACAAAAAGTGACAAGTTTTGCTTCGGTTTTCTTGCGCTTCGATTACGACCTGAAGAGGAGACAGTCGGGACATCTTTGACTTTATTTTAATTTTCGATTCGTGCCGATATCGTTTTTAACCAATTAACTACAGTTTCAATATAGGTAACTCATTGAGATTCCACATCTGAGGATGCTCACATTCTGAACATGAGCATCCTCACTTTTACGGCAATGAGAGTTTGGCCTAAGCACACAAAACCGAACTGTAGCGATGTGGTAGGAAGAAATAATTGGCCGTAAAGTCACTCGCATAGCCAAGTCTTTCGAGGTGCGAATGACTGGCAGGAAGTAATATTCCTGGCCAGTCATTCTGCTTGTTGTTTGTCGGCATTTGTCGTCACGGATAATGACAGATGTTAAAGCGCTGTCTTGCCGTTACTCGCCACAGTGAGCAGGTCCACCGGGATAAACGCCATTATTGTAACTATCTAGAATGCCGCCCCAGGTCTTTTGGGTACCGCACGAACTCGGTGTGGGGCAGGTGGTGCCGGGAGTGCTGGCACTATTGAAGAAACTGGTAGCCAGGGTAAATGTGCCCCCCGCCCCAAAAAGCCCTTCAGGCGTGCATGCATTGTTCGCCTGGTTGAGAGCGGCGGCAATGTACTGTTTGCCAAGGATGATATAGCCATTGCCACCAGCAGGAGCGTCGAGTATCTGTTGCCAGGTAAGGCCGCTGTTAAAGAACGGTGCATTACGGTCGTAAGGCGCGGGCCAAACTACGCCAGGTTTGTTGCCCCAGTAACCTTGCGTATAAGTGCATCCACATTCCACTGCGCAAGGCCCCGGAGTACCGCCTGTCCATGTGGCTTTAGGTTCCGGCCCTTTTGGAGTTCCGAGCGATCCGGAATGGTTGGTAATCGTAACTTTCACGGAGTTCCGAATATCTCCGGTCAGGGCAGGGGCAATGATTTCGTAATGAAACACCGTCGCGGTCAACATCGTTGTGCCAGCCGGAATTTGGGCAGACACAGGAATGTCTGTGCAATAAATGTCCATGAATTGGCCGCTGCCAGTTTTGTTCTGTATGCAATCCTGAATGGTCAACCCTGTTGTTGCCACAGCGCCTTCGTTCCAGACTGATATGTCTCCGGAGTATTTCCAGTTCCCATCACCGAGGTCGCATATATCAATGGTCTTGGATGCAGCGAGCGTCGTGCCGCTTCTCCTTTGTGCGGATACGGATAAACCAATAATTGTCATGACAGTAGCAATCAAAGCTAAAGCGAGAGTTGCAATTAAAACTCTTGGATGATTTCTGAGGGATCTCATTTTTTCTCCTGTTGCAGGCCGAAGCCGGCTGAAGTTGGTTAGCCAGGCTACCTTGCCACGCTATTGGCGAAGGTTGCTGGCTGCGTAACAAAATCCATACCCGCAAGGTTATGGATGAGAATGCAAAGCGAAACTGGACACCGCATTGCCTCTTTGCACAGCGTTTTAATCCGGGAACCGACTTTAGTTCCGGAAGATTGAAGTTGATTCAGGTTGAAGCCAGAAGGTGTGTAAACCGCGCTTGTAAGTATTGTTGGTAGAGAACTCTGTTTGTTTTTGATGTTATCGGTATCGTTTGGAAGTAGCTTATCTGGCTCTGCCAATAATTCGGAAAGAGGTCGCTCGCTTTCCGTAGGCGATATTGATAATAAGCTGAAATCCGATGTCCAAATAACCATCAAACGAACCCCCTGGCCGCGAGAGCTAAGTTGGCAACCTATATTGCTGAAGCGGCAAATTTGCCTGGCAAAGCTGACATAGGAACTTCGGGGCCAAGTTTGAAGTTTTAACAATCGTGTAGGCAAATTTACGATTTGCAGTGTAAGCAATCGTCTGGCTACATACATCTGAGGATG
>CAZIGP010000751.1:0-2803 GCA_964538425.1 uncultured Pirellulales bacterium
GCAGTCGCAGCGACTTTCAACTCGCAGAAGTCAGCGGACGAATCGTGCATTCGGGCCAAGGCAAAGCGGGGCTGAGTGTCGTCTTTCAGCCGATTGCTGGTTCGGTGAACAATCCGAACCCCGGCCCCGCCTCTTATGGCATCACGGATGCCAGCGGCCAGTTTCGCTTGCGCACCATCGACGCAGATCGAGCCGGGGCAGTCGTGGGCCGTCATCGAGTCAACATTCATGTTTACAAGCCGGAAACGTCGCGTGACGGCGACCGTAGCGACCCAGATTCCGACATTCCCCGACACTTCCGTGACAGCTCGCTAACGATCGAGGTTCCCGCCGCCGGTCTGCCGTCGGCTGATTTCGATTTAGCCGCGCGAACTGGTTCACAATGACATTTGAGATACGACGCAGGATTTAAGGACACGGCATGGCGACCATCACGAAGATACGAACAGAAGATGTGCGATTTGATCTGCACGAAGGTGCGGGCTCCGATGCCGTGCATACTAAGCCTCAGTATGGCTACGCGGTGACGTGCCTAGAGACGGATGAAGCGATCGAGGGTGTCGGCTTGGCTTACACCTTAGGGGGCGGTACGAATTTGATCTGTGAGGCCATCAACTTATTGGCAACGCCGCTTGTGGGCTGTGAAATCGAAGAGCTGATGGCCAATTTTGGCACTTTTCAGCGTAGTTTGGCGGAGCATCATCAATATCGCTGGCTGGGTCCACACAAGGGGGTGATTCACGCGGCGCTGGCCTCGATCACAAATGCTTGCTTCGATCTGTGGGCAAAACAGCGAGGCCTTCCGCTATGGAAATTGCTGCTGGCACTTTCTCCTAGTGAACTTGTCCGGCTCGTTGATTGGAGTTATTTGGACGACGTTATTACCGAGCAAGAGGCAATTTCGATTCTTAATCGGTACGTTTCAAATCGCGGCGAGCGTGAAATCATTCTGGCACAAGGTTATCCTGGATATGATACTTCCGTCGGTTGGTTTCAGTATAGTGACGAGCGGATTTGTGATAATGTTCGTCGGGCTATTGATTCGGGGTTTGGCGCATTGAAACTCAAAGTCGGGTCGACTGATCCCGTCAGGGATATAAGGCGTGCAAAATTGGTTCGCGACGTCGCAGGCGCTGAAGCTCAAATTGCACTGGATGCAAATCAGGCATGGTCGTTGCCGACGGCCCTTAAAGTGTGCCAAGAATTACAAAGGATTACTCCCTTATGGATTGAAGAACCAACTCAACCTGACGACGTGTTGGGGCATCGTAAGCTAGCCGAGTCGATTGCTCCTGTGCCAATTGCCGTAGGTGAAGCCGTGGCCAATCGCGTGATGTGGAAGAATTTTCTTCAAGCTGGAAGTGTTGGCATTGTCCAAGCCGACTGTACGCGGTTAGCGGGCATTAGCGAGTACTTGGCAGTTGTTATCATGGCGAAAAAATTTCCAGTCCGAGTTGTCCCACACATTGGTGACATGGGACAGATTCATCAGCATCTCGTTCTGTTCAATCACATCGCCTTGGGACACGAAGTTCTGTTTTTAGAATACATTCCACACTTGCAATCACAGTTTATCCACCCAGCCCGTGTGGAAAATGGCGTGTATTGCACGCCGCGCGAACCGGGCTGCAGTTGTG
Source organism: uncultured Pirellulales bacterium (assembly GCA_964538425.1). GTDB lineage: Bacteria > Planctomycetota > Planctomycetia > Pirellulales > JADZDJ01 > JADZDJ01. The sequence continues at coordinate 1,638 of CAZIGP010000751.1, forward strand.
ATTTTTGGGAGGTACAGCGCCGGCGCACTCGCCGTGCCAGCGTCCCTGCTATTCAACGTCCGCATGTTGTCCTGCCGGCTACGACCAACGCGAAGTGAGACGATTGCCTTGAATGCTTCGTATTCCCTCGAGCGAGTTGATATAGGCATCGTTGTCGCATACCTCGCGGCAATCGTCGGATTGGGCTGCTGGGCCGGTATTCGGCAACGACGGCGACCAGATGGAGAGGGGTACTTCTTGGCGGCCAGATCGCTCACTTGGCCTGTTATTGGTCTGGCGTTGTTTTCTACGAATATTTCCACGCTGGAACTGATCAGCTTAGCCGAGGAAGGTTATAAGTCGGGGTTGGTGTATGGTAATTTGGAATTGTTAGCGCCGGTCACTTTATTGTTTCTGGCGATTCTTTTTGCGCCATTTTATTTACGAAGCGGCATCTCTACGCTTCCCGATTTCCTCGAACGGCGATACAGCCGCGGCAGTCGCCGCGTTCTGGTGGTGTTGGCGATTGCATCTGCAATTTTTATCCATTTGGGTTTTGCACTATTTACGGGCGGGAAGCTTATCGAGGGACTGGTTGGTTTAGATTTTACGCTTGGCATCATAACGATTCTCGCACTGACTGGGCTTTATACTATTATGGGAGGGCTCAAAGCAGTGGCCGTCACGGAGGCCGTGCAATCGATAGTATTGCTCGCAGGTAGCATGATTTTGATGCTCACCGTGCTAAATGAGGTGGGAGGCTGGTCTGCGCTGACTGCCTCATTAAAAGATGAACCAGAGCGATTGAAATTGTTGCGGTCGGCCGATGTCGAACCTGATATGGCATGGCACGCGGTCTTGTTGGGCTATCCGATCATCGGAATTTGGTATTGGTGTACTGATCAAACGATCGTTCAGCGTGTCTTAGGAGCAAAAAACATCCAACATGCCCAAGCCGGCATTTTGTTGACAGGGTTTATCAAAATATTCTCGCTCTTTATTTTCATCGTCCCAGGATTAGCTTATTACGTCCTGGTTAAGCAAGGCAAAGTCGAGGCGCTGACAGACACCACCCTCGCGCTCCCACGGCTGATTACGATGTTGTTGCCTGCTGGCCTGCAAGGCATTGTTGTTGCTGCGCTATTGGCTGCGATGATGAGTACGATCGCTGGCGCTCTGAATTCCAT
>CAZIGP010000752.1:0-2782 GCA_964538425.1 uncultured Pirellulales bacterium
AAGCCAAAAAGAATGCCTTTATCTCAAAGCCTCGAGTCTCACGTCTCAAGCCTAATCCAAACATTTGTATACTTAGGCAACCTAGCGAACCTAGGCCGACGCATGGCCCCACGAAGATGGCGCGCACACCACCCCGATCTTCGCAATCTTCGCGGCGCCACCCCATCCCCATTCTTCCTCTCTTACCTTCTGCCCCTCAGCTGCCTCAGCTCTCTCATGCTTCTGTATTGCTTTCATGCTCTCGTGTTTTCGTGATTAATTTTCTGTCCTCTCCGCGTCTCTGCGTCTCCGCGGTTCATTGTATTTTCCCTGACTTTACCGCCTACTGCCTACTTGATTTATAGTGTACATTCGCTATAATCCGTCACTGCTCTTTGGCAACTCGAATTAATTTTGGCGCATAAGCTATCGATGCTGTGCCGCGCGGGCATGTTGTGCGCGAACTTCCGATCTCGCGCTGAAACTTGACCGCAGGTCTCCCAGCATACTGTCAAAGTGAGGAGATCCTCGGCCCGGCCAGTAACCCAAACTCGCGAGACCAAGCCACAACCTCAAGGTTTTTGCATCCCTTGGGTAGTCGCTGGCATACTACGACGCAAGTTTTCACTTTACCGTGCACTTGTTATCGTGCACTTGCCGTAGTCCCTTTTTTAGGATCGCGAATGTCGTAACACAAAATGGCGTTCGGTTCGCGCAAATAGAGTTTGCCATCCAAAATCACCGGGTGAGTCCAACTCGGTCGTTCGCCGCTTCCTGGAATCGTAAATTTGCTAATCTCTTCATAGTCTTCGGGAGTCGCTTTCGCGAGGACCATGGTGCCGTCAGCAAAGCAGATATAGAGATTCCCGTCGGCCGCGGTTGTGGCAGCAGAGCCTTTGCCGGAAGCGCGTTTTTTCCACTTTTGTTCCCCGGTCATTAAATCGGCACAGTAGGGAATTCCTTGGTCGTCGGAATCGCCGTAAAGGTAATCTTCCACCAGCACAACGCCGCCGTGTTTGTTGGCAAGAACTGGTTTGAGTGGATAAATTTCTTCAATCTTTACTTTATTGGCGCCATCGGGAACTTGTTTCAATAGCGCACCGCCCCGTCGGTAGCCCGCCACAAAAAACACCAAATCATCTCGCACAATCGGCGTGGGAATGACGGCCGTGGTTTTATCGATAGGGTATGACCACATCAATTCACCATCCGTAGCGCGAACACCCATGGCGCCACTACCAGTGGATTGAACATACACAGGCACTTTGCCGATTTTTGATTTCACGATCGAAGCATGACCAGCGCCACGATCATCGGGCTGAATGGTTCTCCAAATTTCTTTACCCGTGCGTTTGTTGAGTGCGACCATCGTGGCTTTGGTGCCACCGGGAGTGCAAATGAGATTATTGCCATCGATCGTGACCGATTCACTGTAGCCCCAACCATCGGCTTTGACGCCTTCAAAATCATCCTTGAAATTTCTTCGCCACAATTCTTTGCCAGTAGCCGCATTGCAGCAAACGAGTTCCCCATGGGGAGAAAGAACATACACCCGGTCGCCGTCGACCGTAGGAGTGCTACGCGAACCTTGCCAATCATCTTTACCGTCGTTCCAAGCCGGGCCAGTTTTAGTTTTCCAAATAAATTTTCCGTTGGTGCGATCGAAGCACATCAAGTATTCATCTTTGTCTTCGGCAATCGAAAGATTGTCGCCAAGCGTATAAAGCTTATCACCGGCAATCGCAACACTGGCATAACCACGACCCGTGCCTTCAATTTTCCATACCAGCGGCGGACCATCTTCAGGCCATTCTTGCAGCAGCCCAGTTTCCTTAGAGATACCCGTGCGGTTGATGCCGCGAAAAGTAGGCCAGTCAGCGGCAAAAGTAAATGTTGTTGCAGATAGAACGATGCCAGCGACGATTAGTTGGAAGTTAATTCGATAGTGCATCAATTTTGCTCCAAACTTATAGATTCAACGCATAATTCCCAAAATATGCGGGCGACTGTTCGGGTGCAATCAGGCACTCGAACTACCTTATGGTAAGCGCCCCAGCTTAAAAACCAAGGGTGATTTGTAGCAGAAGAGAATAACACCCAAGGCGGATGCAAAATATATTTGCTAAACCCCGATCGCGTGGGGTAAAGCGGTTGGCAATTACGGCATGAAATAGTAACTAGTTTCCAGTAACTGCCATACGAGGTGTTCTACCGCCGCGGTTTTAGCACAATCGTGGCCAGCGGAGGCAGTGTAATTTCAATTGAAAACGGCCTGCCATGAGCCATTGTGTCGCTAGCCATAATACCGGGCCCATTGCCCATGTTGCTGCCGCTGTAAAATTGCGAATCAGAGTTGAAAATCTCTTCGTACCAGCAGCGATCCGGAACGCCGAGCAAATAGCCCTCTCGAGGGACAGGCGTGAAGTTACACGCAACGACGACAAAATCTTGCGGGTTCTTTGCGCGACGAACATAGGCTAACACGCTATTTTGCCAATTATGGCAGTCAATCCACTCGAACCCCGTGTGGTCGAAATCCACTTCATGCAAAGCCGGTTCGCGCCGCACAACACGATTCAAATCACCGACCAGTTTTTTCAACCCCTGGTGCGATTCCCATTGCAGCAGGTGCCATTCCAGGCTTTCGTCGTAGTTCCATTCTTTCCACTGCCCAAAGTCGCTCCCCATGAACAGCAGTTTTTTACCCGGATGCGTCCACATGTAGCTGTAGAGTAGTCGCAGGTTGGCAAATTTCTGCCTCAAGTCGCCGTGCACTTGATCGAGCAAAGAACCTTTACCATGA
>CAZIGP010000753.1:0-2778 GCA_964538425.1 uncultured Pirellulales bacterium
ACATCAACGGCAATTTAGAAGCCTCGAATTTCCCCGCTCGTGGAACGTCACCAGGATACGCCGCCAATTTTCTTCAGCTAGGCGGCTCCAGGACAGTTGATGTTGGTAATCCCTCGCCTGTGGACTACTTCGATAATGTTGTTATTGGAATCGTTCCAGAGCCATCCTCTTATGTATTAGCATTTTTAGGATTAATGCTGGTTTTAGGCCAACAAAGCGTGAGACCAAAAATACATGAGATTGCAAAAGGTAAAGCATAAAGTCCGGCTGAATTCTCTCGAGAGATATATGAGCCGGATTTGCGAATAGCATAATAAATGGACATGCAGGCGATGCAGTAATGCTTCGCACACTGTGTCGTCTGCATCCTAAAAATAAAGCATCCGTTTTGCTCGTATTCTATCGGTCGGATAGGATAATAGATACTTGAATCATTGCACGGTATCAGTATCCCAACGAGACCACAAAGAACACGATCGGAGACCCTTAAATGCTTTCTAAAAAATCGATCACTGTGCGCAACTCTGATCCTGCTCGAGCATTCACACTTGTCGAATTGCTCGTTGTAATTGCGATTATCGGAGTACTAATTGCATTGCTCCTCCCGGCAGTGCAGGCTGCGCGCGAAGCGGCCCGCCGCACGCAGTGCAATAACCACCTCAAACAAATCGGGTTGGCTATGCACAACTTTCACAGTGCGCGGAAAGGAATTCCACCATGTACTTTAACCGGCTGTGGTCATACCACCTGGCACACCATCATTCTGCCTTACGCCGAAGGAGGCAGCATTTATGCCCTGTTCGACATTGAAAAGACAATTTACGCACAGTCCAGCCCTGACGTTATTAAGAATCAAGTTCCGTTTTACTACTGCCCAAGCTCTCGTCCGCCTGGTCTTAGCATGAACGAACCAAATGGCGCGGTGGGGGCGATGACAGACTATGCCATTAACGTGGGCAGCGACTCGGGGGATTGGTGGGACCCACAGTATGCCTCGGGGATTACGCGCACGGCTCATCGAGATCCTGGTAAGGGGGTACTGATTGATCCGAGTGATGGTACGGTAAAAACAAGCTGCGGCATTCCTTATCTCTTCAAGAATTGGAAATGCCCGCGAAAATTTAAGGACGTTTCTGACGGCTTGAGCAAAACCCTCATGGTGGGTGAAAAGCAGATCGACAGAAAAAAAGAAACGGACCAGCATTATGGGGACGGCACGTTTTATAATGCGGACGCTTATACAACCGTCGTCCGTTTAGCAGGCTGTGCCCCAGGTTCTAATAACTGCTTCACCCTGGCTTCTTCGCCGGATGATCCGGTCGCTCCGGCATTTTGGGGCACCGGACCTTTTTGGTATGGCGGAGTGTTTGGCAGCCGACATCCAGGAGGAACGTGCGGCTTTGTCTTTGCTGACGGAAGCGTTCAACGCCTGCAGCCGACCATCGATATTAAGGCCCTGAGCTACTTGGCTCAAATCCAGGATGGGAACTCCATTCCTGCGGGTGCGTTCTGAGAAGTGTTTGCGAATTTACCTATAAGGGATGAACGTAAGAAAAAGATGAACAACGATGTTTATTATCCTTTACGGCCTTAGATAGAAAGTGAAGGAATTGCAACGTATGAATCTATATTTCTGTCGGGTACGCGTGAATCATTGCTTGTTGTTGGTCATCGTATTAAGCACGAATTGCTTGATACTGCTGGGCTGCAACAAGTCACCGCAACGAGTGGTGGTGACGGGGGTCGTGAAATACCAAGAGAAACTACTCGAACATGGAGCGATCAGCTTTCTGCCCGCCGCAAGCACTCAAGGAGTTTCGGTCGTGGTTGCACCGATTGCGGATGGCAAATATACCGTAGACAAACAGGGAGGTTTGCCACTAGGAGACTACAACGTTTCGATCGTTGAAGTCTATCTGGCCAAAGTAGAAAGAACGGCCTCCGGCGAAAGACCTTCTCTCTCAAAGCAAAAGCAACGCATTCCGGCCAAATACAACGATCGTACGGAATTGACTGCGAATATTACTGCCGACGCGAATCCAATTGTCCTCGACTATGTCCTTGACTGACCTCTCGCAAATAGATTGCTTACTACGACGGTGCAAATCGGCAAACTTACCGCGTCTTAGCGAAAATTTGATTCGACTGTAGATGCATTTGACGAATTCACTTGCTAACTCAGCGCTAATACATATGAAAACATTAATCGCGGAAAGATATTCGTTCTCCACAGCAATGATCCATTCCTCATTTCGGTACGAAGCCGCTGAACAAAAGCATTACGAAGAGTTTGGGTTTTGTACATTCCCTAAGTTTTTAACCTCCGAGGCATTGGCATATTGCCAGGCTCAACTCAACCAGATGTTAGAAAGAATTCAGCCTGGCCGTCAGGCTGACGAAATCATTTCCGCTCATATTCGTGATCACTGGATTTGGGAGCTGGCCACACAGCCGTCTGTGTTAGATATGATTGAGCAACAAGTGGGTCCTAACATCTTACTTTGGTCAAGTGCACTGGTTTGTAAACCACCAGGAACAGGACGTGCTATTCCTTGGCACCAAGACTCACCTTACTGGAATTTAACTGGAAAATTAGCGGCGGGGTTGTGGATTCCTTTTGATGATGTGGATGCTGAAAACGGTGCCATGTGCATATTACCACGATGGCACCTTCAGGGCGAATTACCTCGTAAGCGATCAGTCGATAGTTTGTTCACCGAGGAGATCGATCCTGCTTATTTGCCAGAAAATATTGAAGCAGCAAAATTTCAATACAAC
>CAZIGP010000754.1:0-254 GCA_964538425.1 uncultured Pirellulales bacterium
ATTGGGCGAGCAATGAACCGCAACTGAAAGAATGGTCGGATCTCCATCAGGGACAGATCATTGACATGGTTTCTGGCCAAGCAGAAGTTTTCTTCGATACCGGTGTGCAATTAACTCTTCAGGCGCCAATCCGGTTTCAAATACTTGGCCCAAAACTAGCACAAGTGTTCCATGGAGATCTTACTGCCCGAGTTGGTGAACGTGGCAAAGGTTTTTCATTGATAACATCGGTGGGGAAGGTAATCGATTTGGGG
>CAZIGP010000754.1:264-2775 GCA_964538425.1 uncultured Pirellulales bacterium
TGGAATGAGCGTTCAGCCTGATGGAGAGTTGGATGTCGTCGTATTTAATGGAATTGTCGATTTTGAACATTTGCAACAAGGCCACAAAGCAGAACATCTGAATTCTGCAGCATCAGAAACATTACGTTCCCGATTGACAACTGGTGAAGCAGTGCGGATTAAGCCCGACGGATCATCGCAGCGGATTGTCTCGATTAATGCGGATCGGTTTGCTTGGGCTGCTACAGGAAATGAATTTGCAGAAAAACAAACGGTCATTCGCAGTATCAATGATACGATTCGCACTCCTGGAGCTGGCCCCTTTTATGAAATTGTGCATGGCGGGCTACGTGACGATGCATATGCGTATGTCGATCGACCACATGAATGGAACGGCATTGATAAGCAGGAAGGTATTCCCGAATTTTTGCGCAATGCTGATTACATCAGAACTTTTAATGACGACAAAACTCGTGGCAAAATTGAAATTACCGTAGAATTGGCACAGCCGGCCGATTTATACATATTTTGGGACAACCGTGCAGCCAAACCGTCTTGGTTGCTGAATGAATTTTCTGACACGGGCTTGAAGATTGGCCTGGATGAAGCTCCTTTTAGAAGTTTGCGGTTAGGCTGGACTTCCATTGGTGGAACAGTTTCTGGCAAAAGCTACAACCTGCAGCCTGGCGTAGGACCGGGCGACAGTATCGATGTCGTTTACTCAATTTGGCATCGGAAAGTATCTGAATCAGGACCGGTCAAGCTTGGACCGACGCTTGGCGAAAAGTACACCAAGGGCGCGATGTATGGAATTGCAGCGGTCGCCATCAAGTCGAATGAAAATTAAAGAAATGAAACATGCAGAGCAATCGACAGGACTTGCATGTCAACTACCACGCCGTGCTTGGATCAAGGCTTCATTATCGGCTTGTGCTGGTTCTCTCGCACTAGGTGGCGGCGTGTCAGATGCGACGGCTGTCGACTATATCGAACCTGTTGCAGGATCAAAAGGTTTAACAGGTTATTACAATGCCGGGCAAATACTGATCAGACTGAATAATGTCGTAGTCGCCGCATACCGTGCCCACAGCACGCAAAAATATCCCTATTTTAGTTCGTTGACAGGCCCCATCACGGAAAGCTCGGTGACGACAGAGTCGTCGTTGCCTTATCCCCATCACCGTGGTGTCTGGTTAGGCTGCGAGCCAATGTGCGGTGGTGACTATTGGAGTGATCGCCCACAAAGTGAAGGATGCATTAAAAGCACGAAGCTTAATCTCGGCTCAGAAGAGAAAGATTCGATCACAATACATGATGAGTGTGATTGGGTCGGCCCGAATTCTTTTTCTCCCTGTTCCGACCGTCGAAGGTTTAAGTTTTCTGTGCCTCATGATGGACTACGGTTATTAGAAATAAATTTACAACTAACGGCACATATCGACATTGAAATTGCTAAAGCAAAACATTCCTTCTTTGCTCTTCGAGCAGCGCCTGATATCTCGCCGCTTGGTGGTGGCACACTTGTCAATTCGACGGGTGCCATAGGTGCTAAAGATACTTATGGTAAACCAGCAAAATGGTGTTGCTATTATGGCAGCCGGCGCGTGCAACCGAAGGTCGTTGAAGGAATCGCCCTGATGGATCATCCTCAAAATCCTTGGAGTCCCTGTCCATGGCTTACGCGTGATTATGGGCATCTATCACCTTCGCCATTTAATTTCTTGAATCATCCATGGAAACTCGACCAAGGACAGATGATTCAATTGCAATACTTAATCGCCATACATGCAGGAAATCCTCAAGAGGCAAACTTGGATGATGTGTACCGAGATTGGATTTCTCGTACGTCTTAGGCATGACTATAGTAATAATTTATTGTACTCACTCTTGCTACGTGTTTTTGGATTTCTCCACAAAAGCGTGGGGGAAGGTCACCCTCGCCTCTTTAGAAATTCCCCTTGACATTCCCCTTCCCTCTGATATGATCACACGTACAGTATATTATTAACCGTATTCGACACAGCCAGCCTGCTTACCTAGGCCGGTATGCACACGAAGCCCGCCCGCCGGATGCGTCTTTTCCGGCTGCCGGGCTTTTTTTGCGCGCACACCTTAACCAGAGCCATTTTTCCTTTCACGTTTTCGAACCCACAGCACCAAAACCCTCGGCAATTCCCGACTCAATCGAACCCACGCCACTCCAAATTTCCAAAGCAACCGGAAATTAGCCGGAAATCACTTTTGCCAAAACCTCCATCATTCCCGAACAAAACCCACAATTCGCCAACCCTTTTTTCCACGCACTTTTTTTTCAAGGCGCCCGCCATGCACTCCAACCCGAATTTTCCCGACCCAAACCCATCTTCTTTACAATCCCCAACCGGAAATCAGTTCATCTATCTAGCATCAAGTATCTGGCATCCAGAAACTAGCATCTAGGAACCCGGAAGCAAACCGGAAGTAATCCGGAAACTAAACGGAAACTAAACGGAAACAATCCGGAAGCGCTTCCCACCACAAAACCCACTTTTT
>CAZIGP010000755.1:0-2765 GCA_964538425.1 uncultured Pirellulales bacterium
GCTCGGCCGTGGGAATGGGCTTCACCACGTTCGGCGTCAACGGCTTGCTTGGTACCGCGGGCGCTGGCGGCACGAGCGGATCCAGCTTTGGCGTCGGGTTGAGCGTTCCAGGTGTCAATGGCGTGCTTGGGATCGCAGGCACGGCGGGCGTTTGCTTGGTGATCGGCTTAACACGCTTTACAAAGATTTGGTGCCAGCGGAGGAAGTTGCTTCGACGCTCGTGCCGCTTTTTACCTACTTCAAAACTGCTCGCAATGAAGGCGAAACCTTCGGCGACTTCTGCCATCGCAAAGGTACTGCTGATTTGCTGCAATGGGCGGAACAATTTTCGACACAGCCCGCTGCTGTATGAAACTGCTAACGGTTTACCACATTTGTGGTTTTCGTTTATCTCGGTATCATTTCATGGATGCAAACACCGCGAAATGTTGCTGAGATTTCTGCCGCTTGGCTGGATAGCATTTTGCATGAAGTTGGCGTGCTAAAGAATGCGCATGTCGTTGCGGTGGAGTCGACGCTGATTGGCGAAGGGATTGGCTATCTGAGCAGTGTTGCTCGAGTGAAGCTAACTTACGATTCACCGTCGCAAAATGGCCCTCGCGGCGCTCCGGAAACATTGATTGTAAAAATCGAGCCGGAACGTGAGACTTTTCGTCGCATGGGAGAAGAGTTCCGTGCGTTTGAACGCGAGATTCGATTTTATCGCGAAGTGGCAGGCCGCGTCCCGGTGCGATTGCCAAAGGTCTATTACACGCAATGTCAGCCACCCGATTATGCGATTGTGATGGAAGATTTGGGCTTCTGTGAAGCAGGAGATCAACTGGCAGGCATGCACGAGCGGCAAGTGCTCGTGGCTGCGCGAAGCATGGCTCAGCTGCAAGCGCGCTTTTGGAATAATTCCGAGTTGCACGGTTTGTCATGGATGCCAAACACATGGGTGTTATGGAAACACTATGCCGATCATTGGCCCAGTTTTGTCGAACGTTGTCGACAGTGGATGGGACCCGAACATTTGTTACTGGGCCGACGTGTGGCGGAACATTTCGATTGGATTATCGACGAGATGAACGGAGCGCCGCCGACCATCGTCCATTGCGATTTACGTGAAGACAACTTGCTATTCGGTCCACCCGATACGCCCGAGGAAGTGCTCATTGTCGATTGGCAACTAGCGATTCGCAACATGGGAGCCTATGACATCGCCAGCTTGCAAGGCGGCAGTGAGTTAACCGTTGAACGTCGTGGGCATCCCTTTACCGTGTTACGGACATGGCATGAAACGTTGACCAGTGAAGGCGTTCAGGATTACTCTTACGATGATGCCCTTTATCACTTTCGACTGGCAAATTTAATTTGCCTGACATTGCCGGTTTATTTTCACAAAGCGGCACTCGATGGCGACATCCAACGTGCACCGAAACTTTGTGAGACTCAAGCACGGCGGCATTTTGGAGCAGCATTGGAAATTGACGCCGGAAGTGTCTTGCCTGGCTACATATTTTATGGCAAAAACGCACTTAAACGCTAAGTTGAACATTCATAACTTGGCCAAAACATTTAGGAATTCTTGATGTCAAACAATCAACCTCTGTCCGGTAAGCGTGTTCTGATCTTTGTGGGCAATATTTACGAAGACTTAGAGCTGTGGTATCCAAAATTGCGACTCATTGAGGCCGGGGCAAGCGTGGTTGTTGCTGGCCCTAAGGCAGGTGAGAAGTATGAGGGTAAGCACGGATATCCATGCATTTCAGATGCTGCGATTGCCGAGATGCGTTCCGCAGATTTTGACGGCCTTGTCGTGCCTGGCGGGTTCATGCCCGATCAGTTGCGACGCGATGCCAAGGTACTGCAACTTGTGCGCGAATTTTCATCCGCGGGTAAATTGGTGGCAGCGATTTGTCACGGAGGTTGGATTCCGATTTCGGCCGGCGTTTACCGCGGCGTGCGCGTAACAGGATCTCTCGGCATCAAAGATGATTTGGTCAACGCCGGCGCCATATGGGAAGATGCACCGGTCGTAGTCGATCGTCACTTCGTTTCCAGCCGTAAGCCGGATGATTTGGCTGATTTCTGCCGCGGCATTTTGCAGGTGATGGCAAAACACTGACTTTTTGCCGTTTCAATTGCCAAATGGGATGCAGCGCTTACTACCCGCCCGGTTTTTTCATCGCCAAGCTATGCAAGATGCAGACGGCGCCGCCTGAAATGAGCGCCCAGCCAAGCCATTGCGGAGGATGAAATGTTTGCTTAGGCACGCCGCCCGTGGGGAGGATATTCGCCAGCGTGTTTGTCGTTGCCGATGCCGCGCGTGCTGCCAGAAATTTGGATGTCTTATCATTCAGCGTGATCGTATCGACCATCCGAAATTGGATGCCCAATAGGAGGATGAATACCCCTGCCATGAAGAACTGATTGCGATTGAATTCCACGTTCGAAAGTCCTCGGGATTAAGCTACAGGAAATTGTGCCACTCCGTCGGCGTGAAAACAATCCTAAGAGACCATCCATTCGTCTAATCATATCGACCCTACTCCAAGCACGATTCAGAAATCCTGACCACTTAGCGGCTGGCACTAACTTTCCGGGGTTAGCAGTCGTAACTGAGCGACGAACTGTAGCAGGTATGGCGGGAACGGAAGAAGTTCTATGGCACCAAGTCAGGGAATAGCAGATCAGACATTGCGGGTCAGGGGATCACCAACCCAGGAAAAGAGGCAGTGAAACGGTCGCGGTGTAGGGTCTTTTCGCTTGGATAATCTGTAATG
>CAZIGP010000756.1:0-2763 GCA_964538425.1 uncultured Pirellulales bacterium
GGTGGAGCCGGTCCCCTGTTTTTGTTGGAATATTTTACGTTCGATCGTTAGTGAGTTTGCGGTTGGCATAACGCGATTAGGTTTCGCGACTAACTCCAAGCTGCTGATGGATCGCTAGACAATGGATTGTCGAACTTTCCAGTACCCTATTACCTAACCATTGTCGCGATGGCCGAAACACAAACCACCGATTTGCCTGAGACCGAGGAAGACGAACTGCAGCGCGAACCGCTGAAGTTGGAAATTAAAATTGCTAGCCCTAGCGCGTGCCAGCGTCATGTGACGGTAAAGATTCCACATGATGATGTGGAACGTTACTTCGATAAGGCCTTTTCGAATTTGGTTCCTTCGGCGCAAGTTCCTGGCTTTCGAGCCGGTCGTGCGCCGCGCAAGTTGGTCGAGCATCGTTTTCGCAAGGAAGTGAAAGACCAAGTGAAGTCCGACTTGTTGATGGATGCCATGGCCCAAGTGACCGAAGAGCAAAAGCTGGCGGCCATCAGCGAACCTGATTTTGACGTTGCCGCTGTCGAAGTTCCGGATGAAGGACCGCTGACGTTCGAATTCAATATTGAAGTGCGGCCCGAATTTGATTTGCCAAACTGGAAAGGTTTGGATATCGAACGTCCGATGCGCGAATTTAGCGAAAAAGACGTGGACGCGCAAATGAACCGTTTGTTGTCGAAGCATGGCCGGCTGAAACCGCACGAAGGCGCTGCCCAGGCTGGCGACTACGTTTCGGTGAACCTCACGTTCAAAGAAGGGGAAAACGTTATTTCCCGCAGCGAAGAGCAAACCTTGTGCATTCGTCCTACGCTGAGCTTCCGCGATGGCAAGATTGAAAAGTTCGACAAATTAATGACAGGCGTAAAAGCCGGCGAGACACGCACAGCGAAAGCCAAAATCTCGGAAGATGCGCCAAATCAAGCCTTGCAAGGCAAAACCGTGACCGCCGAGTTTGAAGTTTTGGAAGTCAAGAAGCTGGAATTGCCAGAGCTTAATGCGGCACTGCTGAATGAAATTGGAGGTTTTGAGAGCGAAAAAGAACTGCGTAAGGCAGTTCGCGGCGAATTGGAACGTCAACTGGATTATCACCAACAACAACGCGCACGGCAGCAAATTACGCAATCTTTGGTGGCCGCGGCCAACTGGGACTTACCACCTGAGCTGCTGAAACGCCAAAGCCGTCGAGAATTGGAAAGAGCCGTGTTGGAGTTGCGTCGCAGTGGGTTTGGTGAGAACGAAATTCGCGCTCACGAAAACGAATTGCGGCAAAACAGTTTGGTGAACACTGCTCGGGCACTTAAAGAACATTTCATTTTGGAACGAATCGCCGAAGAAGAAAAAATTAGCGATGTTCCCGAAGATTATGATGCCGAAATCAAGCTGATCGCGCAGCAGAGTGGCGAAAGTGTCCGACGCGTTCGTGCCCAAATGGAAAAACGCGGATTGATGGACATTTTGCGGAATCAAATTATTGAACGGAAGACAATCGCCCTCGTGCAGAAACACGCCAAATTCAAGGATGTGCCGTTCCAATTGGAAGCGTCGGATACCGAAGCGATTGATGAAGCGGCCGGTGGCGACGATGCCGAGGAAGCCATTCCAGAAGCTAAACAAGGAGGTGAAGCCCAGGCCCTACGCGAACCGCAAGATCGCTCGTAGAATTGCACGAGCGTAAAGTTGTGCGAAAGTAAAATTGCGCGACAAGCAATTGGTTCCTGATGACCGGTTCCTTATGGACAAGGCTTCTTAGAAGGACTAGAGCATGAATTTATTCGATGCCGTGCCCGATCCGCGGCTGACCGCTGTCGATCCTCAACTGAATTACCGCGATTACCAACGTCAGCGGACGCTGACCTTGGGCGATTTGCTGTTGGAAAATCGTATTATTTTGCTGCAGGGCGAAATTTACGATGGCAATGCCAATGAATTGGTCATGAAGTTGCTGTACTTGCAGAGCGAAAATCGCCGCAAAGACATCCACTTTTACATCAATTCGCCGGGCGGAAGCGTCACGGCCACGATGGCCATTTACGACACCATGCAGATTCTGTCCTGCTCGGTGGCTACTTATTGCATGGGATTGGCTGCCAGCGGCGGCGCCGTGTTGCTGGCCGGAGGCACCAAAGGAAAACGCTTTGTGCTGCCACATGCCAAAGTGATGATTCATCAGCCGTACGGGCAAGTGGGCGGGCAAGTTTCGGATATCGAAATTCAGGCCGACGAAATTTTGAAAACTCGCGAATCGTTAAATCAAATTCTGGCCAGGCATACGGGCCAGCCGATTGAGCGTATTGCCAAAGATACCGACCGTGATCGTTATCTGACCGCGATTGAGTCTAAAGAATATGGCCTGGTGGATGAGGTGCTCGACAAGGCGCCTGTGCAAAGCGACGAAGACGAAGCCGATAAAAAATAGTGGGATCTAGTTAACACTGATGAACACAGATTGAGAGGATGAACACCGATTAAACCAGAAAGCTTCAAAACAGAATAAAAAACTTGTCCGTCGCTTTTTGGAATAATATTTAGGATCTGTGTTTATCTGATTTCATCTGTGTTCTTTGGGTTGTCCATTCAAATCGACCACAGCCTGAAAGAGATTATTATATGCCGTTGGTTCCATTTGTTATCGAAAAGACAGGCCGCGAAGAGCGGGCGATGGATATTTACAGTCGCTTGCTCAAAGATCGTATTATCTTTTTGGGCACTCAAGTGAACGACGAGGTGGCCAACATTATTGTGGCCCAAATGTTGTTCTTG
>CAZIGP010000757.1:0-2760 GCA_964538425.1 uncultured Pirellulales bacterium
AACTAGCCCGCACCGCAGAGCAACTGAGGCCGCCGAGTGAGCGCAAGGCAGTAATGCCATACACGCCAATACTAGTCGCTTTTGCGACCTATCCTGGGAACACTCTAGTTTTTTACACCCGCAAACCGTTCCGATCCAACCAGGAAACACCCGTTTTGTTCTCCAGCGCCTGGCGGGGTATTGCGCAGAAACCAACAAGCAACGAACGGGGTTTAACTTCAGTAGATCAACATCTCGCGTTTTTGGCAGTTTCGGGCAAAAATTTGTGGCGGTTTTTGCCTTGTTGCTGCAACTACGATAGTAGGTAGGTTTGATGCTCAGCTCCGCCAATCAGCCCGATGCAGATCGCCTATTACAGCTAGCACAGCAAGATATGGAACATGCACGAGGGAAATTGCTCGAGTCCTATCGCAATTACCTAGAATTGCTCGCCAGGCTGGAGATCGGGCGTCGCCTCCAAAATAAGGTTGACTACGGCGACCTCGTGCAAGAAACCTTTCTCGAGGCCCATCGAAACTTTCATCTTTTTCGCGGTCATGGAGAAGCAGAATTCGTCGGCTGGCTGCGCGGAATCTTGGCGGGCCGAATCGTCAGTTTGTTGCGTCGGTATTTGAACAATCAAGGAAGAGATGTCCGCCGTGAACAGCGATTGGAAGTCGATTTGAGCCATTCCACTTGTATGCTCGATCAAGGGCTCTTTGCGTCAGACAGCACACCCAGTCAACAGCTAGTCAAACGCGAACAAGGAGTGTTATTGGCCGAGGCGCTGGGAAAACTTCCCGCCGATTACCGCGAGGTAATCATCCTACGGCACTTCGAAGAACGAACATTTCCCGAAGTAGCCCAATGCATGGATCGTAGTGAAGACAGTGTTCAGAAGCTTTGGGTTCGAGCGCTGGCAAGCCTAAGAAAGACCATGGGAGTCCAGCGATGACCCAAGATGGCAACCACCCCAATTCGCTTTCCAGCGACGAAGCAGATCTTCCCGACGACCCGCGGATTGCAGAAGTCGTCGCCGACTATCAACGCGAACTTGAAATGGGCCATCAACCCAATCGTCAGCAATTCATCAACCGCTATCCGGAACTCGCAGATGCGGTCAAAGAATGTCTGGATGGGTTGTGGATTCTTTTTCAAGGCGCTCCCAAGGTCAAATTGCACAACCGCGCCTCTGGCCTTGCGAATACGCCTATCGATCGAGATCCGCCGCATTTGCTCGGCGACTTCAAAATCATGCGCGAGCTAGCGCGGGGCGGAATGGGCATCGTCTACGAGGCTTTGCAATTGTCGTTAGGCCGTCGTGTAGCACTCAAAGTTCTGCCATTTGCTGCAACTCTCGACTCCCGCCAGCTTCAGCGGTTCAAGAACGAAGCCCAAGCGGCAGCCCTGCTGCACCATACCAACATCGTGCCCATTTATGCGGTCGGCTGCGAGCGCGGCGTTCACTTTTATGCCATGCAACTGATCGAAGGGCACTCCCTGGCCACAGTCATTAAAGAGCTACGCGTTCGAACTGGCCGAAACAGCAAACCATCGACGAACTCCAGCACAAACGACTCCGATCGGACGGCTGCGTGGCCTGTTCCAGCAGATTCTCACCCCTCGTCCGAAACAATTTCCGATCAGGCGGCGGTTGATTCGACTGCGGCAGTCACCGCAACCCTAACGAACGGTTTGGCGGCCAACACCGAAAGCTATTTTCGACGTATCTCAGGGCTGTTCGTTCAAGCGGCGCAAGCGCTCGACCATGCACATCAACTAGGGGTCGTCCATCGCGACATCAAACCAGCTAACTTATTGATCGATAGTCGAGGCGGACTTTGGGTGACCGACTTCGGGCTGGCCCAACTTCAAACCGACCATGGCCTGACTTACTCAGGTGATTTAGTCGGCACGTTACGCTACATGAGCCCAGAACAGGCTAGTGGGCAACGTACCACAATTGATCATCGATCAGATATTTACTCCTTAGGAGCAACATTCTACGAGCTGCTAACGCTTGAGCCGATTTTTTCCAGCGACTCACATCAGGAATTGCTGTACCAAATTCTCAACACCGAACCTCATTCGCCACGTCACTGGAATCCTTCCATCCCGGTTGAATTGGAAACGATTATCCTGAAAGCGCTGAGCAAAAACTCCGCAGATCGATATCGCACCGCAGCCGACTTCGCAACCGATCTACAACGGTTCCTAGACCACCAGCCCATTTTAGCGCGTCGGCCTTCGCTATTAGATCGCGTGAGAAAATGGGGGCGGCGGCATCCTTCCGTGGTGATTGCCGGCGTACTGCTTTCGCTAGTGATCACCGCCGGTTCGCTCTTGAGTATGCAATTACTTACCAGTGAACAAAGAAAAACCGCCGCCGCGCTTGATCGCGAGAAAATACGCGCCAACGAAGCCGAGCAGCGATTTCGGCAAGCCAGGCAAGCCGTCGATGCTCTATTTCAAATCAGTGAAGAAGAACTAAACCATCCCCCGCTCGATGGTGCGCGCAAGCGGATTTTGGAAGTCGTGCTTAGCCACTACCAAGATTTCATCGAACAGCGACAAGGGAACCCCGCATCGCAGTCGGAGTTGGCCGCCGTTCAGGATAAAGTCAAAAACATCCTCCATGAACTCACGGTTTTGCAGCGCGACATGCATACCCGCCTCCTGATGAGCGAAGCCGTGCAAGCCGAGTTGCAAGCCACGCCCGAACAAAAATCCCGGCTCCAAGCCCTGCTCGACGAATGGTCAGAGGGTCGGCGTGAGTCGATC
>CAZIGP010000758.1:0-2749 GCA_964538425.1 uncultured Pirellulales bacterium
GTCGCGAGTATGCCAAATATTAAAGGTGACGGGAGCCAAACCGAAACCCCGATGCGGAGGGCAAGCAGTAATCGATCGGCGATTTGCTTTGGCTGCGTTTTAGTGTCGCAATTGGATGTTGGATTTGTGTTTGGAAGTTGACCCTACTAGATTAAGCTGACCAAATTGGGCATGTCTGCCAGTCATTTGGAAAGCCCATTTCTTTGATAGGGATTTCGGGATGATCGGCCAGCAATTGTTTTAATCTGTCACGCCATTTGCTTTGAGGAGCCACGCAGAATAGACAGTGGCGGCAAATCGTCAGCGTGCCAAAAACCTTGTCGTTCTTGATTGCGACCGGCACGTGCCAATGGGGATAAGTCTTCGCGAGCGGAATCGTGGGCTTGACGCCGAAAGTGCGATTCCAAAGTCGGCTGTGATGGGCGCAGATGTTTCGGACGGTATTAAGTGTTAGCAACCACGAGGCAAACACCGCGTGAGGCATTCCAAAAGCCGATGCAACATTTTGCTTTACAATGTTGGTAGAGCCTCGGAAAAGAGTGAGCACTGTTCCGAAAGACATGACCTCGGTTGCCATCCAGATTGGCAAATCGGGACTGCTGCTATATTTCACTCGGAAGTGCTTAACAAATCTTTCGTGACTTCGATTGACTTCGTCGCGAACACGCGCCGTGAAATCTCTGAATTGGTGCGACTTCAATTTTGGCATCGTGCGATTGTCTGACACAAACGCAAAGGGGCCGTGTACGTGAGAATGGTGATATGCTAAGAGAGAGCGAACGGCGATCTCGATCCGTTCGATTGCATCCATTGCGAGCAATCGCAATTGGCGATCGAAAATGTACCGATCCCAAACCGTCTCGAACGTGGTGCCTGGTTGAAATGTATCGTCAGAGTTTCGGAACGGAAACCAATATCCACTGAGACGGTAATAGTTGACGGATGCAAGTTGCGATTCTAGCAGCCGACGGTCACCGCCCATTCCTCGGCCGATTAAAAGCAATGCCTGATCCGGAATGGAAAGCGGCGGCTTGGTGTACTTCATCCAAGCCTCCCGTATCTGCACTTGCAGCGCAAAAAAAGACCCGCCGAGAGATAGCATGCCTTGCGACAGAGGCCCAGCGGGTTTGCTAAAAAGATACTATCGACCATTACGGCCGCCGTCAATTAGAAGTTCGCGAGAATGGCGGGCTTGCCCCCATGATGGGAAAAAATATTACCCAAAAGTGCTGAATGTAGCGGGTGTTCCGTTTTCATGCAATCAATTTAGCGGATTTTCGGCCGATTTGTTTACATGCTCGATTTGCTGAATCGCTATTACAATCAGTATCTCAACGCCGTGGCGTATCAAGAACAAAAGCGGCTCGAAGCTAATGCCGCGGACGTCTAAGCGAGTTTGCGTTTTTCCCCAAAAAACTATGCGGCCCGCGCGGTATTAGGTTTTGCGGTTGATGGAGACTGGGGGCTGCGCGCTAGCAAGCGTTCGATGGCGGCTTGCAGATGTTGGTCGACGCCTTGCGCGAGGAGCTCTTGATAAGTTAACGGCAGGTGGGTGCGGGGCAGATTGTCGAGTCGTTTCGCCAGCGATTCGGAGTGGTCGAACACTTGGAACGACCGCAGGTGTCCGGCTTGTTCGAGCATTGCCATGACGCATACGCATTTATCGCACTGCGAGCAGTTTCCGGCTGTGGTGCGGTTTTCCCAACAGACGCGCAAGTGTTGTTGAACTAGCGGGTTTGCGGCAATGGCCAGAACCTTTTGCCGCCGCGAATAGGTGGCGCCGATGTGAATGAATTCGATCGCGCGTGACGACCAATGAGCATCGGTCCGCCAGTGACTGCCCCAGCCGCCCGTGTGTTGTGGTGGCAAGCTCGAGGAGATCAACATACGATCTAATCGCTCACCCAACACATGCCCCGCCGCTGCCAATGCAGCACCATGAAATCGCTCCCACGGCAGGCGTTTGAGAATCGGATGCTCGCGCAGATTGGTTCGAATGACGATGCTTTGTAACCCATACGCATCGGCAACCGCGCGAAATGACGGCTCGAACGCGTTCATCCGTGTGCGATCGTGCAAGAGAATGTCGTAACCATGGACGTAGACCAACACTTGCGGTTTTTGATCGGCATGCAGCAAACTGAAGAATGAATCGACGCCGCCGGTAAAGAACAAGCCGGTCGCGCGAGCAGCAGCAGGCGCAATATCACCGCTTTCAATGCCACTCTGAAGGCCAACGACTTGCGGAGCCTGCGCGCGATAGTGCCACCATTGTTCCCACCAAGGAAACAATTGCTGCACTCGAGCGTACCACTGGGCGTCGATGGCTTGCGAAATGCGTAACCGCTGCTGGCGATGTGCGGCTGCGAACAAGGCCAAGCCGCCAAACGCTTCGACGCTGGGCCGCAACATGACGTCGTGGCTCTGAAACCACACCTGGCGCAGGCCCAAGCGCGCGGAGACGCGGCTGCGGCCGTGCGGTTGTGGCTTGCCGCCAACAGGGCCGAGGTTCAGTTGTTTTCGGTGGAAGGAAAAGAGTCGCATGCTGCACCGCAAAATACTTACGAGCTTCGGCCTGCCGTCAGGCCGCTTTGCGATGGAAGGCCAGCGCACGATTCCGACAGGCCAGCACAAACGTGGGAAATCGGTCACCGAGGCGATAGGTCGGAAACCGGCAATCGACTTCGACAAACCATTTGCGGAACAACGCGCGGACTTCGGCCAGATCGCAAAAATAGTATCGCGCCGA
>CAZIGP010000759.1:0-2748 GCA_964538425.1 uncultured Pirellulales bacterium
CTGCCAAATGTAGCAGCGAATATAACAGCATTATGCATGGCCACACGAAAGAACAAAACGATCACGATTTGGCCAGTGGGGATTTTCTGGATCGTAGCGCAGCACGTGTTGCCACAACGTGTAAGCCACAGGCGCGAGTGCCATCGGCGTGCCGGGATGGCCGCTGTTGGCTTTTTGCACTCCGTCCATAGACAGCGTGCGAATGGTGTTGATCGTAAGTAAGTCGATATTCGTGGAAGCGTTGGGTTCGGTGACGGTTGCCATGATTGGTTGTCTTAATGTAATTGGTCGTTGTAAAGCTAAAGCGACAGGCAGATTCACGAAGAAAGCCTAGCTTTTAAGCGACGAAGGCCATATTTCCCGCAATTTACATGGTTTCAAAACCGTTGAGTGTATGGGGAGCGGGAGTGGGCGTCAATTGTCAGCGTGCCTATCTCCTACTGACGCGTTGGAAGGCGCCATCTTTTAATCGCTCTGGCTGGAAATACAGCAGTTTTATACTCTTGCGAGTATGGTTTCTTCACCCAGCGATTCAGTTCGTCGAAATCGAATTCAAAACGTTGTCGCCGATAGTAGCACCTCGCGACGATTTGCGTCAGCGTGGGCGCGGTCCACCCTTGGCCTCGGGTTGATTGGCAGTCTATTAATGCTCGCCGCGTTGCCGCCGTGGGATTTGTGGCCGCTTGCTTGGATTACCCCCGTGCCTTGGTTGTTGCTCACTCGACAGCGGACACTGGATGGACGGCGACCTTATTTTATGTTGTGGGTGGCAGGCTTCTTGTTTTGGCTTGGTGCAATTCATTGGTTGCGGCTTCCACATTGGACAACCTATTTTGGCTGGTTGGCACTGGCTTTTTATTTAGCGTTTTATCTGCCAGTATTTGTTGGACTAACGCGGATCGCGATTCATCGGCTAGGAGTCACAGTAGTTGTTGCTGCACCTATTGTGTGGACAGGGTTAGAGCTTGCGCGTGGGCATTTGCTTTCTGGTTTCACGATGGGCAGTCTTGCTCACACACAGATTCACTGGTTAGCGGTCATTCAAGGTGCTGATGTTGTTGGGTGCTATGGAATCAGTGGATTGCTAATGTTTGTTGCTGCGTGTGTCGCTCGAATAATTCCCTGGGGTGGCAGTCGAGTTTCACTCTGGCCGATTTTGCCATTAGCCGTGCTTCTTAGCGCAGCAATTTTTTACGGCCATTGGCGAATGTCGGGCTCTTACGCCCGGCCTGGGCCGACGGTTGCTCTTATTCAGGGCTCGATCGACGCCGAATTAAAAGCGGATGAATCGCACCTTGCCGCTATTACAGACGAATACCTGAGGTTATCGAAAAAAGCGCTGCAAACATGGCCAAATCTTGATTTGCTTGTATGGCCAGAAACAATGTTTCGGTATCCGGTTCGTAGTTTTGCTGGCGATTTTAAGCCACCTGCAGAATGGGCTAGTACGCCTGAAGAGTTGAAAGCAACCAGCGAAAAAAACTTGGTCGACTTACAAGGCATGTTTGCCAGAGCTGTTGAAGATAAGTTTTCCAACCCATTACCGCCGCCGTTATTATTGGGCGTTGATGCGGCTTATTATTCCAACGAAAAAGAAGACCGCTTCAACAGCGCTCAATTTGTCGATCCACTGGGAAAGCTGCTTGCTCGCTATGACAAGATGCATCCGGTGATGTTTGGTGAATATATACCGTTGGCGGACTACATTCCGTGGCTTTACACAATCACACCGCTCACGGGCGGATTAACTTCGGGCACTGCGGCAGTTTCACAAAATTTTGGCAATTTTCGATATGCGCCAAATATTTGCTATGAAACCGTCATTCCTCATCTGATTCGACGGCAAGTGCTGCAATTACATGAGCGAGGCGAGGAGCCTGATGTGTTAGTGAATCTGACAAACGATGGCTGGTTCCGAGGTTCAAGCGAACTGGATATGCACTTGGCCTGCGGCGTATTTCGAGCGATTGAAATGCGCAAACCGCTTGTAATCGCCGCTAATACCGGTTTTTCCGCTTCAATCGATAGTGACGGCCGCATTAAACAGCAGGGAGCACGCCGCGCTGCAGATGTTTTGATCGCTGATATACAACTTGATACTCGCCAAAGTCTCTATTTGAGGTTCGGCGACTGGTTTTCAGCGGTCTGCTTGATAGCGTGTTTGGGCTTAGCCGCTGTTGGCTTGTTTGGTCGCAAGTCATAACCGGGGTGTGAGCTGGGCTGTATTCAGCCAATCGAAGGCTCGCAAAGTGGACGTTCTGGCAATAGACCTTGCCTAAATACCCGAAATTGCCAAGTGTAGATTGACATCCCAAATCGGCCGTAATTATACTAAAAAGGTCATTCTGGGAGCTTATCTCCTGCCATAGTAGGAACTTCGGAAAACGGGCTAGCAGATTTGGATTGCCCGTTGGTTGGTTTCGGCCCCGTGCATTGTGTTGGCGTTCATGGAGGTGTCGTAAAGCGCCGGATGCCGCGAGGCCGCGGTAATTCGTTTCGAGATCATTAGATTTCGACGCGAGGAGAGGTGCGATGAATTACGTCGGCAGAATTTTTGTTGGGTTAATTACCATCTTGAGCATTATGTTTGCCATGATGGCCATCATGATTTACGCCACCCACCGAAACTGGCGTGAAGAAATCATGCGTACGCCGGCAGAAGTGCGTGGCAACGAGCGAGTGGGTTGGAAGTCACAACTTGAAGAAGCTCGCAAGGAACAAGCTCGCTTGAACGACGAAATTGGGCGT
>CAZIGP010000760.1:0-2748 GCA_964538425.1 uncultured Pirellulales bacterium
CGGAGGGGAATGGTGTCGGTGATAACAATGCTATCGATAGGGGCTTTGGTTAATCGTTCAATCGCTGGGCCGCATAGAACACCGTGTGTTGCGCCGACGTGAATTTGTTTTGCACCGGATTCTTTGATTACCGTGGCGGCCCCACAGATAGAGCTGGCCGTGCTAATCATGTCGTCAAACATTAGCACGATTTTGCCTTTAACAGGTGCTCCAATAATGTTTTCTTGTTTCGTGCTGTCAGCACTAGTACGACGTTTATCGACGATTGCCAGGGGAGCGCCAATTCGATTGGCATGTCCGACAGCTCGCTTAATACCTCCTTCATCGGCGCTAACCACAACAACGTCTTCTTTCTTGTAGCCTTGGCCGTTGAAGTATTCATTGAGGACCGGAGCGGCATAGAGGTGATCGACCGGTACGTCGAAAAAGCCCTGCAATTGGGCTGCGTGCAAGTCCATAGCCAGTACGCGGTCGGTGCCGGCTCGGGTGATCATGTTAGCGACCAACTTTGCCGTAATTGGAACGCGGCCTGAATCTTTACGGTCTTGGCGAGCATAGCCGAAATAAGGCAAGACGGCGGTAATTCGATAAGCGCTCGCTCGAATGAAGCTGTCGATCATAATCAACAGCTCCATCAAGTTTTCGTTTACGGGTGGACAAGTCGGTTGTACGATAAATACATCTCGCCCGCGCACGTCTTCATCGATTTTGCAAGAAATTTCGCCATCGGGAAAGTTGCCGATTGAGATTTTGCCAAGTGATAACCCGAGATACTCACAAATTTTGCGAGCCAGATCGGAATTCGCGCGACCGCTAAAAATTTTCAGATCGTTCATGACGCTTTCGATATAGCAGTCGTGTTCATCGCGGGGTGGTTTGTTGCAACTCTTTTTCCGCTTCGGTCAATTCTTCGGGCGTATTGATGCTGAGTGTTTCGCGCCGGCTTAGCGCACACAGAGCCCGAACGTCTTTTCCTTCCTGTTTTAGGATACCAGGGCAGTCGGTGATGTAATACTCCCCTTGTGCATTATCATTGCAAATCTTGTCGAGTGCATGCCACAGATCGCTACCATCGAACAAATAATAGCTCATGTTGACTTCGCGGACTGTTTTTTGTTCGGGGGTGGCATCCTTTTCCTCGACAATTGCCTGGAAATTTCCCGCGGCATCTCGTACGACACGCCCTAAACCGCTAGGGTTCTCTTTTTCCGCCGTTCCCATTAAACAGACAGGGTGGGACTGGCTAAATTCGTCGAGCATTTTGCGCAGTGTCGTTGGCTGCACGAGGGGAGAATCGCCGGTCAGAATCAGCACGGGGCCTGTGTGATGCTGTAAAGCTGGACGGCACACCATTACTGCATGACCTGTACCCAGTTGAGGAGATTGCTCGACAAATTCAACACCAGGCCATTTAGAAAGTGTTTCTCGCACCAAATCATAACTATATCCAACAACAACGACGATACGTTCGAAGCCGACGGCGCGAATTGCATCCAGTACATATACGACAATCTGCCGCCCACCCAACTGCACCAGTACCTTAGGCAGGTCGGATTTCATACGAGTGCCTTTACCGGCTGCCATAACAATCGCTACTGGAGACGACATCGGATAATTCTTTGAAGCAAAATAATTGAAGAGCCAAAATTGTGAAGGAGTGAATATAGCATTTGTGTTTCGATGATTATACCCGCTGGCGCAATCAAAAAGCCCAGAGGACAAGTCCTCTGGGCTTAGGTTGAATACAACGTTACTTTCGCAGCCGTGCGATCAAACCTGCCATGCCTGCGATGCAAGCCAAGATGAGACCCGTTGGTTCTGGCACTGGTTGTGGCAAATTATTACTCAGCCAATCAATGGCTTCATCATGAACTAACTCATTGATGCCTGCGGCATAAGCAAACCAAACAGGATCAGATTTAAGCAACCCAGGCATCGTGAATTCCAGTCCGACAACATAAACTCCGGCAGGCGGAGAGGGTGAAACGCCAGGATTGATCGTGTCGTCGATTCTTGTGTCGGCATGGAAGTGCATGGAACCGGATGGGCTTGTATTTCCCCAAATCAGTCCGTTGACAGCGGTATTGTTTCCATCGACTGATTGGCTGTTCAAGCCTAACAGCGTGAAGATGGTGCTTGTGGCTGGAGCAAACGATGGATTACCACCGCCATCGGTTGTCACTCCGTCCCAATAAAACAGGTTGGCCGGGGTTGAGTTTCCTGTCATGGTAAATGGAATGAAGTTACTTGAGAGTGTTGTACTGCCGGGCAGGGGTGAGGCTCCCGGCGGCGAAGCCAAGCTATTGATGCCGGGATCTTGCGAACGATAGTAATGATCGTCCGCGTTGCCTAGCGACAAGTCGTAGTTCAACGACAAATCAAAACCAAAAACTGGAGCGACGGGTACACCATTTTGTGGTCGGCCATCGGTATCGTCTAAGCCGTCCGAGGGAGAGATATCGCTGAATCCATCGTTGTGATAGCCGATCACGATTTGGCCGCCAATGACACGTGGCGAGAGATCATCGTGCGCTAAGGCAGTGGCAATTTCTAAAAATGATAACAGGCTCAACATTGCTGCTGGTGCAATTATTCGCAATCCAAAATCAAACGCAGATTTCACAATCCTTTCTGGATTCCTATTAATTGCCTCTTCTGGTGTCATTATGTCTGAATAAATTTCAGAACTATCGTAGTATTTAGCTGCCCAACTCAAAAGGCATGTGTCATTAATCACATTCCCCATAG
>CAZIGP010000761.1:0-2740 GCA_964538425.1 uncultured Pirellulales bacterium
CAAGAGCAAGTAGGTCGTCCGATGGGATCGACTGTTCCTGAAACCGTCTTTTCAGAGAACTCGATAGGAACGCATGACGGCAACTGTGCAAGTTGTGGTGGCGACTGCGGTGGCGAATGTTGCAATAACTCTTGCTGCAATAACAACGGTTGGATGGGCTGTTACAATTGCTGCGGCTGGTTTGGCAGCGCAGATTACCTGCTACTTCGACCGACTTTCAGCGAAAACACTGCCTATGTGACTCGCAGTATTGAAGTCGATGAAGAGGAAAATCTGACCACCACCGACACCGTCGTTCCACGAGACTTTACTTACACGAGCGGTCTACGAACCTCACTCGGCTATCGATTCTGCGATTGTGGTGGAGAAATTCGGTTCACTTATTGGAACTTTGACAATTGTGTAAACCAAGTTACTCCTCGCAGTCCTGAAGACGGATCGGAAATTTATATTGGCCAATTGGAAACGGTTACCCAAGTGCCAGGTCAACGTTTGGTGATGGAAAACGACCTGCAATTCAATTTGTACGACATCGAATACTCCAAATGCTTGTGCTACGGTGGCTGCGATCCGTGCAACCCATGCAATTGCTGCCCACCATGGTCGTTGAAATATTATGCCGGCGTGCGAATCGCTGACATTCAACGCCAAGATAACGGTCTGCTACAAAACGCAGACAATACCCTTGCTCGTGCTTGGTTTATCAATGGCGATTTCATCGGAGCCGGTCCTCGCGTGGGTTTGGAAGGCCGACGTTTCTTCGGCGGCGGACGAACTTCACTGTTCGCTCGCACCAACTTGTCACTGTTGCTTGGCCAATGGGATCTTGGCGAAACTCGTAAGACGCCGGCAGTCAATCCGTCGACCGTCGAAAATTACTTCGATAGCCATACGCGGATGATTCCCGTTGCGGAAATCGAACTGGGCGGCAATTACCAGATCACCCGTAACATCAACATCGGCGCCGGCTACATGTTCCAAGCCTGGTGGGATCTGGGTGCGTTCGAACAGATTCAAGGCAATATCTTCTTAAGCCCAATCGACGATTCGAACATTATGGGCCTTGATGGTTTGTTTGCCCGGTTCGAAATGTGCTTCTAAGCAAAGCCTTGTAAAATTCCGCCGCAAAAAGCAAAACGGCCTTTGTGTTTCACAAAGGCCGTTTTTATTGGTTTCACAAAATTTCCTGGCTGCTTGATAGCCTACTGAAATCCGCCACCGCCAAATGGGTTGTTGTTGTTAGTACCCGAATTGGACGAGTCGCCGGTAGCAAAGTTAAATGTTTGCACATTGCCAATCGACGAAAAGAATGGCACAGGGCTGATTCGCACGTAGCGCCGATTGGCCGATATGACCGCGGTGGCACGCATCTGTGCACCTTCAGGCAACGTCGTGATTTGGGGTTGGTAACCCACAGCACCTGCGCGGTTAAAGGGCAAAAAACGTCGCTGACCGCCAATCGGGGCAACGATCGGTCCACCACCCTCGCCTCCAGAATTCGATGAATCGTCGATCGCCGCCAGTTGTTGCGCTAGCACCGTTCGACTGACATTCAACTGTTGATCTACGGCTTGTGACAATTGCACTTCCGAAAGCGGCTCAGTACGTCGACCCGCAGCTAATTCAAAATTCACAATGGCATCTTTCTCGCCAACAGGAATTTGCATCTGCTGACGATTTGCGTTAGGCGTCCCATAATGGGTGAATAATTCAACCGTCGCCTTTCCTGTGGCTATTTGTCCCCAGACTCGACGCACCAACAGCTTGTATTGTCCGCTAAATCCTTTCGGCAACACGTAATATTCGGAATTGGCCTCGTCGTTGGCTCGATTGATTTTTGAGTAAGCATCGCCCAACATGACGCCGCCTCCAGCAGTCCGTGGATTACGGAACGAACACATCGCGCCCGTGGCTTCTTCCACAACCAAATCCAAGTCTGCATCGCCGGTCCAACTAACCCGCACGATGCAATCTCGCTCCATCGCTTGTTCAAGATCTTTGCGAAATTTATCGGCTTGCGCCGTCTTTGCTTCTTTATTCAACTTGTCCAACAGTGCCTTGGCCGAAAATCGAGCCGAGTCGACAATTTCCTGTTTTTCATTTGGCCATGCCTGGCTCAGTACGCCAAGACACGCCCATGCAATAGCGTCGTTATCACCAATTCGCTCGGCAATCTTCAGGCCATGCAGGTACGGTTCGTGCCGATATGGCTCAATCGCAGCGGCTTGCTTCAATAATTTGATGGCACGAGCATCCAAACCGATGCGAGCCATATATATGGCCACTTGAATTACATCCGTAGGCGACTGGGCAAGATCAACCGCCGACATCAAGGCACGTTCGATCTCTTCCTTAGGTTGTCCGGCAGCTTGCATTGCCAAGGCCAATGCTTCGTACATCCATGGCTGAACATAACCATGACGCAATGCGGCCGAAATCAGCGCGGTTACTTCGTCAAACTTGCGAGCGTTCATCAATTCTTTAACGGTCTCGCGCACAGCGGCATCACGCTTGCGAGTGACATCTGCGGCATGCTTTTCATCTGGTGTCGGCAGCTTCGTGAAATAGTCGTTCCAAGTTTTTTCGGGATTCGAGCTGGCGTCTAACTTAATCGACTCCGCCACAGGAACCGGCTGAGCCACTTCGTTACTTGGCTTTGCAGATTTTTCAGCACCGTCGACATTTGCTACTGGGTTTTGCGAGGCATTCTTCTTGCCCCCAAGTTTTAAGTCGTCCGACA
>CAZIGP010000762.1:0-2739 GCA_964538425.1 uncultured Pirellulales bacterium
GCCTATAGCGGCATCTCCTTCCCTTCCCTGTAATACATGCTTTTCGCCAAGCATCAATGTTTTAGTCAAGCCATCGCTGATGTGCCTAAACGATCGGTTAAGTGTCCAGCCGGAAAACGACCACGTCGGATCGGTCCCAGTGAAGGTACCATTAGCTCTGCATGTCCCACTTGTGCAATCAATTGTAGGCCGCAACGCTCCATTCGAATTCTCTTTGTAAAACTCTGGAAAAATCTCACCGTCTCCTACGCAAGCATTGTAATTTGTCAGTGCACCTGGACGATGTGGAATTCCTACGCCAGGACGTCCGTCACCAAACTTACTCAACTCACCAAGTGGGCGATGAGAAGGGCAGGTATAAATAGCTATTGACGTTTCTCTTACTTCTTTTGGCAATACATAATATGCACGTGAAAAGTTTGCCAATTCATACAAACCTTTCTCTTCCAAGTATGGCATTATTAAAACTAACCACGTTGCATGACCGGAGCCAGTCAGGTAAGTGGGGACCAACCCCTTTCGCGCGCTATGAAAGTTATGTATTGCCAATCCTTGTTGTTTCAAATTGTTTGCACACTGGCTGCGCCGCGCTGATTCGCGAGCGGCTTGCACTGCTGGTAGCAATAATGCAATTAGAATTCCAATAATGGCAATCACGACTAACAATTCAACCAAGGTAAAGCCGTGACCTAAGACACGAACATGCTGTTTTGAGCTAGAAGCCATACAACCACTCCCAAAATGAATCACGACGAAAGCTCAGGAATACTCTGGACTTAGTTTTTTGTGCCACTTCAATTCCATTCGATTGTCCAGCCATAAAGGCTTCTACGCGACTAATAGTGTTCTCCAGAGTACCCACCATCTTCGGGCGTACCCGAAGATGGTGGTTTCCTGGAGTTATTTTTTGCGGCGCCAGCACTTAAGTGCAATTACACCACAAATTCCAACAGCAATTAAAGAAATACTAGTTGGTTCCGGGACTGGAACTGTGCCAGTAGCTAGCTTCACTGATGCCCAGTAGCTGTCCACATTTCGGATGTCATCGCCGCCACCTCCCAAGCCGCCCCATCTCACCTCTGAGTTTGGAGAACTGCCACCCACTAACCCGGGAGTCAGCGTTGTGTTGGTTACAAAACTACCGTTCATATACAAGCTATAGACACCGCTTCCTGGGTTGAAATCCAAAGCAAAATCATTAAAACCAGTGGCGCGCGAAGCAATGGTCGGAATAGAGCCAATCAAAGTAACCCCGGTTAATCGATTTACCATTTTTGCGCCGGCACCAGCAGTGGTACCGTTCGCTGCATACACGTAATTCAGGTCGATATGTCCGTCTTGAAAACGGATGCCAGCTTCATCGTCAACAGCGACTTTAAGATTCCCGAAGGCTACTCGCCACGAAAGAGTCCATCCCGTTGGGTCATCAAAATCAGCCGCAGTAAGGCCAAAAGATACATAATTTGAAGAGTGAGTGCCGGGATTATTGATCATATCGGTCATCTTCCAAGCGTTTTCCCCCAAATGTGTAACTGCGCTGCCTGCTGTGCTATTTTCGCCCAATGCGGAAAGCAGCCAACCTTCACTGTCAGGGTCAGTGCCACCTACGTGTTCATAGATCGTAGCGGCAGTTACCGAACCGGCGACTAAAAATAACAACAGGCCGACGGTTGCAATAAAACCAACTTTTTTACCTGCATACTTGATGTTCATTAGAGGATTCCTCAAAAAAGAAATGAAAAGTAACTTGCCCTACGCCTCTCTCGTCCGCCTCCACCGTTGCCTCCCGATGTTTAGCCAAGACTTTTTCACTTAAACTCACAATTCGCAACAATCTGAAGATTCAATTCATGCACTCCTCCATTATTTTAAACGGATTGACATATAATTTTAAAATATGGCTGCTTTCAGGATTAAGGCATTTTCATCACAACTGGAATAATTTCGTCATCGGTGGCATCGGCACCATCGCGGATCACATACCTTAGCATTTGACCTAACAAGGCACCTTGCTCGGCGCTCGACATGGTGCGCTCAATGCATGGATACCCAAGCTTCGTGGCTGGCAGCGGATAATCGACAGTGACGACGGTTGCTTTCTGCGATCGAACCAAGCCGCGAGCCCCTAAAACCTCAAGAGCTGCATCGGCCACCAGCTTTGAGAATGCGATAATGCCTGGCAGCTGCGGAGATTCTGCTCATCATCCGGCAGCCAGTGTAACGATAGCGAGCGAGGGCACAGTCCGGCAGCATCGATAGCATTTCGAATCGCGTTGAGCCTGATTTGATCGCCAGGAAACATTCGGGACCGCATGAGCACGGCGATTCGCTCGTGTCCCCGGCTTAAAACATGCTCGGTAGCTAGTGTGCCGATTTGCCGTTGATCGGAGTCTAGATATGGCAGGCCGGTAATCGAGGGATAAAGATGTCCGCGAACCACCGCTGGCAAACTGCTGGCGGCAATCGTTCGTTGCATGGTGAGCGTGGAACCATAGAGCACAAAGGCCTGTCGATCACGAGCGTTAAGTGCCTCTGCAACCACTTTCTTCAAATAGGCATCTTCATCGGCCGCTGGCACCACTTCAAACTGAATTTTAACTCCAGGCAAAGCACCTTGTAGTCCTAGCAACTCACCCGATTCAAACATGGCTTCGATCGTCCGCTGGCGGTCACTGGCTAGAAGATGCACTAATTCTACAGAAGTTTCGGCGGCCAAGGGTGGAGCCTCCGCAATGAAAG